>PEUI01000124.1 GCA_002785585.1 Lysobacterales bacterium CG02_land_8_20_14_3_00_62_12 | reverse complement strand
GTCCCACAACCGCACCCGCCCATGTTGGTGCTTGATGCGGGCGATCTCGGCTTGCAAAGCCTGATGATAGGGCTGCCAATAGTTGGCGATGCGCGCAGGAGCTTCCTCGGCACTGGGCTCGGCCCCTGGGCGATACAGCGCCGCGCCAGAAAACGCCAGCGTCGGCAGCAGGCCAGTTTCGTTTTGTCCGGGATAGAGCAACCCACCATCGGGCGGTCGATTGAGATCAACCAGGTAGCGCGAATACACCGGCTGAAGGATCGATGCGCCGAGTTCGTGGGCAAAATCGTAGAGCTGATCGACCCGCCAATCGGTATCGGCGACGCGCAAACCGGCATCACTGAGGCGCTGGCGCAGCGCCTCGGGAATCGCCGTGCCATTGTGCGGCAAGCTGATCAACAAGGGACTGCTACCACGATGCAGGTCGAAAGTTTTCATCGGCTCGTTCTATTCAATGAATGCGCAAGCCCGCTCACAGACCCAATCGTCGGGGTGCGAAAGCGCTCATGTCGATCATCGGCGAGCGTTGCAGCATCAGCTCACTGAGCAGGTGGCCAGTGGCCACCGCCATGCTGACGCCGAGCATGCCATGGCCGGTGGCAAACCAGAGTCCGGGGCGCCGCGACGAGGGTCCGATCAGCGGCAGATCATCCGGCATCATTGGCCGCCAGCCGGTCCATTCTTCGATGCGTTCGGCGCCTTCGGGCTCGATCAGATAGTCGCGAGCGGCGCGCACCAAGGCATCCAGCCGAAGCCGATTAAGCGTGTTGTCGTAGCCGGAAAACTCCATCGTGCTGCCGAGTCGAAAACCACTCGCCCAACTGGTGACACAAACGCTGCGTTCGCGCAGCACCAACGGCAACGACGGGCACAACTTCGGCCGTGAATAAGTGATCGAATACCCCTTGCCTGGCTGGATCGGCAAGCGCAATTGCAGTGATTTCGCGATCAGCGGCGACCAGGCGCCGCCACAGAGCACGGTCTGGCTTGCGTTCACCGGGCCATCCGCACAGACCGGTGCCAGCACCCCCGCACGCGGTGCGACGAAACTCTGCACCGGCGACTGTTCGCGAATCACCCCACCGCTTTCACGCACCCGGGTCGCGAGCGCGGCGACCAGTCGATCCGGCCGCAGATGGGCGTCACTGGGATACCAGTGACCGGCAACGACGCCTGCTTTGAGCGCGGGTTCCCGTGCCAGCACCTGGGCCGGTGTCCAGGCTTCGATCGGAACGCCGATCGCCGGCAGGTCGTGTTCCAGATGGCGGGCCTCGGCGAACGCTTGCTCATCGCGGAATACCGTCAACAGGCCGCTGGCGGAAAACTCGCAATCCAGGCCACGGCGCTGAATCAGTTGTTCCAACAATTGCCGAGACAAATTGAGCAAGTCGGCGCGCGGCTTCGCTGCCAGGCGCATCCGCGGCTGCGAACAGCGGCGGGCAAATTGCAGCATGAAACCCAACAGCGCCGGGTCCAGGCTGGGCCGCACGTAAAACGGTGCGTCTTTCTGAAACATCTGCTGTAGCGCTTTACCGATCATGCCGGGCTGCGCCAGCGGCAGCGCGTGCGAAGGCGTAATCGTGCCGCAGTTGCCGTGCGAGGCACCGCTCCCCACTTCGGCGCGCTCCAGCACCACCACGCTGCGTCCACCTTCGAGCAGATGCAAAGCCACCGCCAGACCGATCACGCCGCCGCCGACGATGGCGACATCGAATGAACTATTGGTTGTCATCGTCAGTGCGCATCAATGCTGGTGGCCGTGGCTACCGTGAACGTGGCCGTGGGCGATTTCTTCGGCACTGGCCGCGCGTACCCCGGTGATCTCGATCGCAAAGTTCAGCGTCTTGCCGGCCAGCGGATGGTTGCCATCGACATCAATGACGCTGCTGCCGACTTTCTGCACGGTCACCTGGTGGCGGCCGCGATCACTCTCGATGACCGTGACCATACCCGGCTGCAAATGCTCGGCATCGCGGAAATATTTTTTTGGCACGCGCTGGATCAGAGTCTCGTCACGAACGCCATAGCCCGCTTCCGGCGCCACCGTGGTGACGAATTGATCGCCGACTCGGTGGCCGATCAAGGCCTGCTCGACGCCATCGATCAAGCTGCCGTGGCCTAAGAGTATGGTCAACGGCTCGCCCTCGGCACCACGCGAACTGTCGATGGTGTTGCCGTCGCTGTCGGTCAGCGTGTAGTGAAACGAAACCACGTTATCGGCCTGAATCATGTCGAACTCTCGCTCAAAGGGAGCCAAGATTAGTGCAAGTGGCCGCGAGCGAAAACTCTTCACTGCCACGGTCTTCACTGCCACGGTCTGGCGATGACCACGGCTAGATCGAAGCCAGCGCCCACCGCAGCGACCCGGTAGCGGCAGCGTCGGCGCAGCCGCGCCCAGCCTTCGCCCGGCACGATGGACTGGCGCCCGATCGGGCCAAGCACGATCACGCCGCCGAACGACCTAGGGTTGTTTCGTTCGCAGATAGTCCCACCAGGCCAACCAACCGAGCGCAAACAGCAGCGCACTACCCACCGCCAGATGCCGCGCCGACGCCAGCACCAAACTGGCGCCGATACCGGCAATGGCGGCGGTCGTCAGCCCCCAGACAAAGGCCTGGACACTCGATGCCGCTCCACGATTTTGCGGATAGCGATCCAGCATCAGCAAATTGAGCGGCGGAAATGCCAACGCCACGCCCAGCGCGTACAGCAGATTGGGCACAATCGCCCAGGGCACCGTCGGCGTTGGATCGAGCGCGTTGTACAACAGATTCAACAAGGTCGCCGCTGCCATCACCCGATAGCCCAAAGCCGCGCTCTGTTCGGGCGGCATTTGCCGCGCCAATCGGGATGACATGATCGAACCCAACAGCATGCCAATCACCATCGGCACGAAAAACCAGGCATAGCCCAGGCTGCCGAGTCCAAGAAAATGCTCGATATAGCTGGGGGCAGAGCTGATGTACAAAAACTGCCCGCCGAAATTGCCGCCGGTCGCCAATACCAGCATCAAAAAACCCCGATCTTTGAGCATCGCCCCGTAGTTTTTCAGCAGCAGCAGCGGGTGCGAAGAACTGCGTGCGTGCTCGGGATGGGTTTCCGGCAACAGGCGCAAACACAGCAGCCACAACAGTAAGCCGTAGGCCACCAGGAACAGAAACACCGCGTGCCAACCGGCGGCCTTGAACACCAGCGCGCCGATCACCGGGGCGATCGCCGGGGCGATGCCGAAGAACATCGAGATCATCGCCATCACCCGCTGCGCGTCCGGGCCTTGATACAGATCACGCACCAGGGCGCGACCGACAATCATGCCGGCACCGGTACTGCACCCCTGCAGCAACCGAAAGAACAGCAGCGTTTCGATGGAATCCGCCGCCGCGCAGCCGAGCGAGGCCAGCGTGTAGGCCACCACGCCGCCCAAAATAATGCGGCGCCGGCCAAAGGCATCCGAGAGTGGTCCATGCACCAAGGCCATACCGGCATAGCCCAGCAAGTACAGCGAAATGCTCTGCTGCATCTGCCAGGGCGAGGCCGCCAAATCCGCCGCAATCGAATGAAACGCCGGAAAGAACGCGTCGATCGTAAACGGCCCGAACATGGTCAGGCCAGAAAGCAGAGCCGCCAGCGCCACCGGGTGTTGCAATCGCGAACTGGGTTGGGGCAAGCGGTACGGCACGGCGACTCTCGAAACAAGCGAGCAGGATAGCGGGGCGGTGCCGGTTTGCGGCAGCCAGGTGCAATGTCGGGTCCGCTACGCCTGACCCGACCTGCGACTTGCGCGTGGCGGAAAACGAATTCGCCGCCGCATCGAGCAAGAGATTGTTCCAGCGGCGGCGTGAGGTCGCGTGACCGCATGCCACGGAAGCGAGCTTGCGCGTAATGCAGTACAGCATTACCATCTGTTTGAGCCACCCTACCGAGGACACCGCCACGACCACATTGACCGTTACCGCACGGGGGCAAGTCACTTTTCGGAAACAGGTGCTGCAACACCTTGGCATCAAGCCGGGGGAGAAGATCGAGCTGAGCTTGCTGCCCGATGGCCGGGCCGAGTTGAAGGCCACCCAGCAGAAAGGCTCGCTCCGCGAACTGGCCGGATTCCTGAAAGACAAGACCAATGGCAACGTGCTGACCATCAAGGAAATCGACGACGCGATAGCCGACGCGAGCGCGGCAGCAGGTGCAGGCGAGGCATGAAGATCGTTGCCGATACCAACGTCCTGTTACGCGCCATCGTCGCGGACGACGCCAAACAAAGCCAAGCCGCAATGGAAGCGATGGAGCAGGCCGAACTCGTGGCCGTGAGTCTGCACGCGCTTTGTGAGCTGGTTTGGGTGCTGCGCCGCCGCTATGGCACCTCCTGCGCCGACATTGCCGCCGCCATTCGCCAACTGCTCAACACGCAAAACGTCTTGCTCAACCGGCCCGCCGTAGAGGCCGGCCTGTCGGTGCTCGATGCGGGTGGCGATTTCGCCGATGGCGTGATCGCCTTCGAGGGCCAATGGCTCGGCGGCGAGACTTTTGTGTCGTTCGATCAAAAGGCGGTCGCCTTGCTCACGGCGCAAGGGCAACCCGCACACTTGCTCTGACAGCGCGAGTTGCGCCTCGGTGCGCGCCCCGGACTTTCTCGACGACATTTGCAAGCAGCTTGGAACCCGGTTAAAGGCGTTGAATCGATGAGCCTCGTTTATCCCGTCTGACATGACGCAAGCGCAATTGGCTACGCGCCTCGGCGTCGATGGTCGGCCAGCGTCGCATCCTCGATCTGGCCCACGAGTCCACCCTGGCGCAGATGGAAGCGGCGCCGGCCGCATGGGACGACGGGTCGTGTCGAAGCGTGCTGCCTAGACTCCGCGGGCACGCACGCCCCATCGCGCTCGCCTACTAGGGCACCGGGGTCGCCCCCTGACCATCGGCCAGCACAAACGTGGGTGATTCGCCGGGTTCCGTACTAACGTTATACTGGCGACACTTCAACATTACGGTGTAATGCCATGAAACACTCGCAGTTCTCCGCTCCGGCTGCCGCCGTTCCCGTCAAGCTGGCGGAAGTCCGGCAACTGGTGGATGCCGGAGCACTGTCCGACGCCAACACCGAGGTGATCGGCGTCAACGGCGGGTACACCGTGCGTTTCCTGTTGCGCCAAGGCAAGGCCGCGCGCGTGCTTGCCACCAAGAACGGAGAGCTGCGCATTTTCAGTACGGCCGACAGCGCCTTGCGCCAACTTCGGGCCGTCGCCGTGTCCCTGGGCAACGTTGTCGTCAGAAGTTCGACCTATCAGCCTGCCGCCCTGCGGCCGGGGCGTGATGATCGGCGCCAGGCGATGCAACAGGCGAACGACTACGGCCGCTGGCTGAAAGCGGAAACCGATGCCACCCTCGCTCGCGTCGCCGCCGGCACCGCCACGATCTACACCCAGGCCGAGTTCGATCAGCGCAGCGCTGAGCGACGCGCCGCGATCATGCGGCGGCGCGATAAGGCTGGTGCGTGAATCGGCCAAAAACGTACCCGGTCGCGTACGCCGATGACTTCGAGGCGGACATCATTGCGATCGAGGACTATTTCATCGAAGCCGGCGAATGGGATCTGGCGTTGAACCATCCTGATCGCATCCAGCGCTGCGCGGAAACC
>PEUI01000033.1 GCA_002785585.1 Lysobacterales bacterium CG02_land_8_20_14_3_00_62_12 | reverse complement strand
CGGCCACTTTCAAGGTGGTCGGCAACGACGCACTGCTTGATGAGGTGGAAAACGCAGTCAGGATCGCCGGCTCAGCGCGCTTGAAAAACCACAGCGGCGAGACCTTGCCAAAAAATCGCAGCAGCAATGGAAACACCACGAAAAAATGCAGCCCCAGCGCCAGCAGCACGGTGCCGACATAACGCGCCAACTGGGTCAGTATGTCGTAGCCCAGACGCGCGGTGATGGTGAACAGCAACGCCGCTACCGCATACGGCGCCAGCTCGATCACCCAGCCAATCAGCTTGAGGCTGATCTCGTACACGCCCTGCACTGCGCCGACAAACGCGCGCGTGCCATCGGTTTGCAGCACCGCCGCGGCGATACCGAACACCAGCGCGAAGAACATCAACGCGATCAAGTCGCCGTTGGCCGCCGCAGCGACTGGATTCTTCGGCACGATGTTGAGCAACATGCTCATCATCGAAATGCTTTCGCGTTTGCTGGCGATATCGGCCGAGCGCTCGGCCGCTTGCGCGAGCAGCGGCTGTACCACTTCCGGCGGCAGGCCTTCGCCAGGGCGGATCACGTTCACCACGATCAGGCCGATGGTGACTGCGACCGTGGTCACTACCACGATGTAGAGCAGGGTCTTACCGCCGATCCGTCCCAGCGCGACGGGATCGCCGATTTCAACCACACCCAGCACCAGCGCCGAAAACACCAGCGGCACCACCAGCATGAACAGGGCGCGCAAAAACAGATCGCCGACCGGCTGGGTGACGTAGCTGATGAAGCCGTCCAGCCACGGCGCATCCGCGCCCAGCCAGTAGGCGAGCAGGCCGCCAAGCACGCCGACAACGAATCCGATCAGCATTCGGGTATGCAAGGGCATGGCGTCAGCTCCGGATAGCGTTGCGTAAATGACTACGGTGTGAGGGTACTTTACCTTCCGCCAACTGCGCCTGGTAGTCGTGCAAGGCGCGCCGGATCACCGGCAACAACAGGTACACGCCGATCAGGTTGGGAATGGCCATGATGAACATCAGCGCATCGGCAATGCCGACGATGCTGTTCAGCGACATGGTGCAGCCGACGATCACCATGAAAAAAAACCAACTTGAACCCATACAACACCAGCCGCGAATCGCCGAACAAATAAGCGGTCGCCTTGGCGCCGTAATAGCCCCAGGTGATGATGGTCGAGTAGGCGAACAGGAACACCACGAAGGTCAACACGTACGGGAACCACGAAATCACCGAGCCAAACGCATCCGCAGAAAATAGGGCTCAGACTGGCATTTCCCGTGACGGATGCAAGCCCCGACCCGAATAGGTGCCAAGGCGTTCTGCCGTGCCGCGTCCACCGCGTTATGAACTGGTCGGGGTGCCGCAGCAGGTGATTGCGCTTGGCAACAATCGCCAGGCGACGTGCTTCGCCGATGCGGATGATCGGGCCGGTCTTGGTTGGCTGGGCGAGGCCGCCGCGCGTCACGGATGCTCGATTCACGCCGATGTGCGGATGACCCACCCTGTGCATCTGCTGCTGACGCCACAGGTGGCTGGTGCCATCGGCAAGGTGATGCAGTCACTGGGGCGGTGTTACGTGCAGTGCGTCAATGCCGCCGTTCGCCGCAGTGGCGAGCTATGGGAAGGGCGTTACAAGGCTAGCCTGATCGACAGTGAGCGCTACCTGTTGACGTGCTATCGCGATATCGAACTCAATCCGGTGCGGGCGGGAATGGTGCCGGCGCCGGGTCACTACCGCTGGAGCAGCTACCGTTGGCACGGCAACGGCCAGATCGATCCGTGGATCACCGATCCTGGCGAGTATTGGGCATTGGGTCGCGACGACAACACGCGTCAGGCGGCCTATCGCGACTTATTTTCGGGATGCACTGGAGCCGCGGGTATTGGATGATCTGCGCACGGCGCTCAATCAGTGTCGGCTATGCGGGAGCGAGGGTTTCAAGGACGCGATTGAAGCTGCATTACAGCGTCGGGTGAGGCCGGGAAAGGCGGGGTGGCCGAGGAAGTTGGATGAACCAGAAATATCAGTCTGACCCTGATTTCACTTTTCTCCTTGACCGACTTGTTCGCCGTGCCGTCCAGGCCATACCCTTGGCGGTCGGCGACGTTCCGGCCCGACGATGCCTTCAACGCGCTTCGATCCGCACCACCGCTATCCGCACGGTGGCTGCCTTGGTCTGTACGTCATCGCCCGCCACCGGCTCGCCGGCACGCAGCGCATCAACCGGCATCATGCCGGCGAGGTAGGTGCTCTTGACGGCATAGTTCACGTTCTGCGGCAGGTCGCCGGTCCACTCGAAGACCTTGGCAGCATTCAGCTTGGCGGCGACCACTCCAACTACGCGACCTTCCCCGTCGACCAATGGCCCGCCGCTGTTGCCAGCCTGCACCGGAACAGAAATCTGATAGGCACGGCCATCGTCCTGGATGCCACTGGTGGCGCTGATAACGCCAGTTGCGAGCTTAGGCTCGATACCCATCAGACTGGTCTGCGGAAAACCGATGGTGAATACTTCGGCGCCGAGTCCGACGGTATCGCTGGCGACTCGCAGATATCGCAACTTGGTGGGTTGCTGGAGTTTCAGTATGGCCAGATCCTTGCCACGATTGCTGTTGACCACGTTGGCTGACAACTGGCTACCGTCGCTGAGATGCAAGGTGATGTTCTTGCTGCCGTCGACTACGTGCAGACTGGTTGCAACCAGATTGGCGGCGATCAGGAAACCGGTACCACCGGAAACCTTTCCGCTGTTCCCCGGTCTGGCGTCGGTATCTTGCCGGTCACCGGCTTCGGCGTCGGCCTTGAAGCTGCCATAGGCGCCAGACATGCATCTCGAGTGAATATCGTCGACCGCCCGGCGCATTCCATCGACACGACCCTGGTCGATGTCATAACCATAGATCGCGTCCACCAGACGGCGCAGATGGACGCGATCCACGCCCATCTCGCGCAACTTGGCCTCGCTGCTCTCGGCGGCCTGCATGCTCTGTGATCGGCTGGAACCGCGACTGGCGAATCCCAGCATATTGGGTAGCAGATTCCGCAATCGCGTGCAGAAATAGCGCAATTCCGGCGTCACCTGGGCCACTACCGAATTCATCTCCTGGGTCTTCACCTGACCCGCTGGCGGACGATCAGAAAAATGCACCGTGCCGTTGGCGTCGGTCCACTTGAATACCTGCGCGGCCAAATCGGAACAACCCATCAGCAAAGCCAGCAGCATTCCTATCCAGCGCATAATTGCTCCTTTTGCAACGTTCCCAGCCGATTGGACCACAGCGCAATCTACCGCAATAGGCGATTTCGGTAAACACAGTAAAGGGACCAAGTTTATTTTCGTAGCATGGGCCCGATGCAGAGCGTGCGCATGGCCCGACCCGTCCGCTCGGAAATCGCCAGTGCGCTATATCAGGTGACAGCGCGCGGAGACCGTCGCGAGGCGATCTATGAGGACAACGTGGACCGGGATCGGTTTCTGCAGGTGCTTGGCGATGTCGTCGAGCGCTTCCACTGGCGTTGCCTAACCAGCGCTTCCACGCGAAGAGCCAATTACCAAGAGCGCAGCATGTTCGCAACTGGTTTTGCTGCGAAGCTGCCGACACAGCAACTTCCAACAGTCCCGCGCAGTCGAGTTCAGCGCTACGCTTCGCACTCACGCTGGATTACCAGGACAGCCGCTGTCGCTGCCGGATCATCGTGGAGCGACCCGACCTGCTCACTGGCGCCGAACTGCCCCGCGAGTGGCTACAGATCGTTGACGGTTTGGGCTCCGAAGCAACCATCGACGCGATCATTGCCCTGGTCAATCAAGTAGTGCATTGGGATCAATGTTGAGGCCGACAATGGCCGAACTTGAGCTTGTAGTAGGCAAGTTCTAGGATGGCCTTCAAGTTCGAATCAGGAGAATCGCCATGCATGCAGTAGTCACCCACGCCACCGTGCCAGTGGGTCGAATCAAGAGCTTCGGTGCGTTCGGGCCAAAGTACGAAGTGGGTCGACCACTTTGGGAGTTGGATGATGGCGATTGGATGGTTGAAATCAGCATGGTGGAAACGGGCGAGACCACCGAATACCGATTGAGTCGGGTGAATGACGATCCGGAAGCGCGCTGATGTACGCGATCGCTTTCGATCTGACGGTGGCTGAAACGGAAAAGCATCATCCCAAGGGCGTGTCGCAGGCGTACACCGAAATCGGCGCAGTGCTGGGCGAGCACGGTTTTCGGCGTGTGCAGGGCAGTCTTTATGTGACCGACAACGAAGATATGGCAACGCTGTTTCTCGCCATCCAGGCGTTGCGAACGCGAGAATGGTTCCCGAAATCGGCTCGTGACATTCGTGCCTTCCGGATTGAGCAGTGGAGTGATTTCACGGCGGTGGTGAAGAGTTGATTGCGCCGACATCATTCTCGATGGATGCATCGAGCCGACGCTCAACCGCAGTCGGCGCCACTACTGAGAATGGCCATCGCACCGCTTCGAGCCCCTCCCCCGCTTGCAGGGGAGGGGTTGGGGAGAGGGTGGTTCGACGGCGCGCGGTGTGTGGCATTGCCGGTGACGGCACATGGGAACGCACATCTGTTTTTGCGCGAGTCCGCCCGACAGCACGCATTGCTTCAAACCCCAACGCAGTCGGAAAGACCCTCTCCCTAACCCTCTCCCACCAGTGGGCGAGGGGATTCGCGGGGCGGATGGCGGGCCTTGCTTCGAGCCCCTCCCCCGCTTGCGGGGGAGGGGTTGGGGAGAGGGTGGTTCGACAGCGCGCGGTGTGTGGCATTGCCGGCGAC
>PEUI01000236.1 GCA_002785585.1 Lysobacterales bacterium CG02_land_8_20_14_3_00_62_12 | reverse complement strand
GTGGCCAATCGTGCCGACGTTGACGTGCGGCTTCTTGCGACTGAATTTCTCTTTTGCCATGGCGGCGGACTCCGAAGGATGAAATTGACTGGATAAACCGATGACTTGCTGGAACCAGCGCCACTGGGCGCGGTACCGGTAAAAGCACAAAGCCTGCAAAACACCAAAACTGGTGCTCACGAACGGAATCGAACCGTTGACCTCTTCCTTACCAAGGAAGTGCTCTACCGACTGAGCTACGTGAGCCACATGGAGACTTTTCGGATCACTTGCCCAACGGTGGGCGGTGGCGATCCATCATTTGAAACCGAGCCAAACTTTCAATGGAGCGGGAAGCGGGAATCGAACCCGCGCTATCAGCTTGGAAGGCTGAAGTTCTACCATTGAACTATTCCCGCGTTCCGATGGCGGAAGACCGGCGGCAGAGGATAAAAACCGGCACCTCCACACCCGGTAAGCCGCATTGTCTGTTTTCTGTCCTCCGTCTTCTGTCATCTGATGGTGGAGGGAGGTGGATTCGAACCACCGAAGGCATGAGCCAGCAGATTTACAGTCTGCCCCCGTTGGCCGCTTGGGTATCCCTCCACGGAGCCGCGCATTCTCGCCATCTGCGCAGGCGCTGTCAAGGACGAATCTTGTGGGTTCAGCAGAAGCTGGCGTAATTCGCGGTCAGACATTGAAGCGAAAATGCAGCACATCGCCCTCCTGCACCACGTAATCTTTGCCCTCCAGGCGCAACCGACCGGCTTCGCGGGCGCCGGCTTCGCCTTTGTAGCGAATGAAATCGTCGTAGGCGATGGTTTCGGCGCGAATGAAGCCGCGTTCGAAGTCGGTGTGGATCACGCCCGCTGACTGCGGCGCGGTGAAGCCTTGTTTGATCGTCCAGGCGTGAACTTCTTTTTCACCGGCGGTGAAGTAGGTTTGCAGGCCCAGCAGGTGGTAGGCGGCGCGGATCACGCGATTGAGGCCGGGTTCGTCCAAGCCCATATCGGCCAGAAAAACCAGCTTGTCGGCTTCTTCCAACTGCGAAAGTTCGACTTCGATCGCCGCGCACACCGGCACCACCTCGGCGCCTTCGGTGGCGGCCCGTGCCCGCACCTGGTCGAGAAACGGGTTGTTGCAAAAGCCGTCCTCACGGACGTTGGCGATATAAACCACTGGTTTCATCGTCAACAGGAACAAGTCACGGATGGCGGCGGCCTCGTCGGCACTCAACTGGGCACTCCGGGCCGGTTTGCCCTGATTGAGCACCAGCGCCAGCTTTTGCAGAATCGGTTTTCGCGCGATAGCCTCCTTATCGCCGGATTTGGCTGAACGTTCGGCGCGGTTCAACGCTTTTTCTACTGATTCCAGATCGGCCAGACCGAGTTCGATGTCGATGATCTCGATGTCCGCAATCGGATCAATGCGGCCGACCACATGGACCACATCGCTGTCTTCGAAACAGCGCACCACATGGGCGATGGCATCGACCTCCCGGATGTGCGCCAGAAACTGGTTGCCCAGGCCCTCGCCTTTCGAGGCACCCGCTACCAGGCCGGCGATATCGACGAATTCAATCACCGTCGGAATGATCTTCAGGGGCTTGGCAATGTTGGACAGGGCAAGCAGTCTCAAATCCGGCACCGGCACGATGCCAACGTTCGGGTCGATCGTGCAGAACGGGTAGTTGGCAGCGGGAATGCCGGCCTTGGTCAAAGCATTGAAGAGTGTCGATTTACCCACATTGGGCAAACCGACGATGCCACATTTGATACCCATGGTGCCTGGATTCCTTGATTTTGTTCGGTGCGGGTGTTTTAAGGTCGGTACAACCTGGTGTTGCCCGCTCCACCTTCGACACAGCGGCCATCGGCGGTCCGACCCACAACCCGCCATTGGTTTTTGATGGCCTCAGGTTTGGCGCGGCGCCCGCAGTGATCGATCTGCCACTACCGACAGCGCACGCACCAAACCTGAAACCACCTTATTGGTTCCCAGTACGGCGACCCAAGCCACCTCAGGGCGGCGCTGCGTGCAATTGCCGCATCGCCAATTCGAAATCGCCAGCGACACAGGCCGGTGTCCATTGCACGGCCCGCCCGACCGCTTCCTGCATCAACATCTGATCTTCCTTGCCGGGCCGCCCGAGCACCCAGGGGGTGACATGGTCCTTGTGCCCGGGATGGCCGATGCCCAGCCGCAGCCGGTGAAACCGACCATGTCCCAAATGCAGAATGATGTCGCGCAAACCGTTTTGCCCGCCGTGACCGCCATCGAATTTGAGCCGCGCACTGCCCGGCGGCAAATCCAGATCATCGTGCGCCACCAGAGTAGCTTCGGGTTCAATCCGAAAATAACGCTGCGCCGCCGCCACCGCCAAACCGCTCTTGTTCATGAAGGTATGCGGTCGCAACAGGATGATCGGCTGACCGGCAATCTGGCCCTTGGCGACCTCACCCAACAACTTGGAATCCGTTCCCAGTCGCAACTGAAACGCCTCTGCCAAGGCATCGAGAAACCAAAACCCGGCGTTGTGTCGGGTCTTGGCGTAGTCGTTGCCGGGATTGCCCAGGCCGACGATGAGACGAACTCCTGCCATGCGCTGCCTGTAAGTCGTGAGTGCGGATACGCGTCGCGCCGGTGCTTGGCTTGGGCGCGTAGTCCCACCGAGATCGCGAACGGCGCGCCGCCCGCGACCACCGCCGACTTATTTCTTCTTCGCCGGTGCGGCACCCTTGGCCGGTGCGGCGCCCTTGGCCGGAGCCGCTCCCTTGGCTGGTGCTGCGCCTTTGGCTGGTGCTGCGCCTTTCGCTGGCACCGCACCCGCGGCGTCGGCATCGGCATCGGCGGCCACGACCTCTTCCACTTCCACGCGAGCATGGCGTGCCAAAACCACCGCCAGATCGTGTTCCTTGCCGAGTTTGAGCGACGGAATGCTGACGCCATCGGCCAGTTTGATGCTGGACAAATGCACGATTTGACCGACTTCGAGCTGCGACAGATCCACCTTCAGGAACGCTGGAATGTCTTTCGGCAGCGAATAGATCTCGACTTCATTCACCTCGTGGGTGATGACCACACCAGCCATCTTGCCGGCCGGCGAAATCTCTTGATTGATAAAGTGCAAGGGCACCTTCAGACGCAGTTTCTCGGTCTCGGAAACACGCTGAAAATCGAGGTGGGTGACGCGCAATTTGAACGCGTGCCGCTGGATGTCACGCAGCAGCACTTTTTGGCTGACGCCATCCATCTGCATGTGCAGGATCGATGCGTAAAACCATTCCTGCTGCGAGTACAACAGCGCCAATTTATGATCGATCTGAATGCTCATTGGTGCCTGTTTGGCGCCGTAGAGCACGGCCGGGACCTTGTCCGCACGACGGAGGCGGCGGCTCGCACCTTTCCCCTCTAGCGCGCGGCGTTCGGCCTGAATTTCATGAACAGTTGCCATGTTGCTTCCTTCAAAGTTGAGACCCCTTCGCGACCAAAGGGATCGGGTGGTGGGATCAGCTCGCGGCGGGTTGGGTGAGCGCTGCCAAAGCGTTTGCCAGCGGCCAGCCAACGGCCGTGTTCTGATCCCGGATTCAATCTACATACAACGAACTCACCGACTCGCCGAAGGCGATGCGGCGCATGGTTTCGGCCAGCAGTTGCGCCACCGAGAGCTGCCGGATCTGGCTGCAGGCGCGCGCTGCTTCGCTCAATGGAATGGTATCGGTGACGACCAGTTCATCAATTTCCGAGCCGCTGATGTTGCTCACCGCCGGTCCCGACAAAACCGCATGCGTGCAGTACGCCACGACCTTCTTGGCGCCGCGCGCCTTGAGTGCCGCTGAGGCGGTACACAAGGTGCCGGCGGTATCGACGATGTCATCGACCAACACGCAAATCTTGCCTTCCACGTCGCCGATGATATTCATCACGGTGGCGACGTTGGCCCGCGGACGGCGTTTGTCGATGATCGCCAGCTCGGCGTCGTCCAGACGCTTGGCGATGGCGCGGGCACGCGCCACACCGCCCACGTCGGGCGACACCACGATGATGCCGTCGGTGCCGTAATGGCGCCAGACATCAGCGAGCATGATCGGCGAAGAGTAAACGTTGTCCATCGGAATATCGAAAAAACCCTGGATCTGATCGGCGTGCACATCCACCGTCAGCACCCGGTCGGTGCCCACCGATTGGACCATCCTGGCGGCGACCTTGGCGGTGATCGGCACCCGCGCCGAGCGTGGTCGCCGATCCTGCCTGGCGTAGCCAAAATACGGCACCACGGCGGTGACCGAAGCGACCGAAGCGCGCTTCAGTGCATCGATCAGCACCAGCAATTCCATCAGGTTTTCGGCCGAGGGTGCGCACGTCGGTTGCACCACAAACACTTCCTGGCGGCGCACGTTTTCTTCAATCTCAACCTGAACTTCACCGTCGGAAAAGCGGCCGACCAAAGCTTTGCCCAACGGCACGCCAAGCTGTTTGCATACCGATACCGCCAGCGCGCGGTGCGCGTTGCCAGCAAATACCAGGATTCCATCTGCCTTGCTCATACGCACGCCTTAGCTTCGCGGTAAAAACCAACTGCATCAAGGCGATTGGCTGGGACGGAAGGACTCGAACCTTCGAATGCGGGAATCAAAATCCCGTGCCTTACCGACTTGGCGACGTCCCAGTTGTATCGAACTGACTCTGCTCCGCACTTGCCTGTTGCAACCGCCACTGCCGCACCGCTTCCTGCAGCGGCGAGGCCGCACAACCGCGGACGGCAAATGCCTGCCACTGCGCTGGACAACGTGCCGCAATCGACGCTGCTTGTTGCTGCGATCCGATCGCGGCAAATACTGAAGATCCACTGCCGCTCATCCGCGCCGAGGCAAATTGACCGAGCCAGTCGCTGGCCGCTGCCACGGCTGGATAGCGCTGGCGTACCGGCGCTTCGAGATCGTTGCGCGTTGCTGCGCCTGAAAGGAAGCGCGGGATTGTCGTTGGCGGCGTGTTCCGTGTCAATGCCGGATCTGCGAAAATCTCTGCGGTCGATACGGTTTCATTTGGATAAACAATGACATACCAACCTTCACCCAAATCAAGTTTGTGCAGTTGATCGCCAATGCCTTCGGCCCAGGCGGTGTTGCCGCGCACGAACACCGGCACATCGGCCCCCATCCCCAAGCCGATTTGCGCCAGCGCGTCGGCGGTCAAACCGGTTTCCCAGATTTCGTTGAGCGCTACTAGAACGGTGGCCGCGTCGGAACTGCCACCCCCAAGCCCGGCGCCGATCGGGATGCGCTTGTCGATCGCAATGCTGACGCCGCAGTGAACACCGCAAGCGGCGCGCAAAGCGCCTGCGGCACGCACCGCCAGATCGCTTTCGGCAGGCACGCCAGGCAATGGATCGATCCGCTCAATCCGACCGTCAAGTCTGGGCCGCAAGCAAATTTGATCGCAAAGATCGACGATCTGAAACAGCGTCTGCAAACGATGGTAACCATCGGCACGGCGGCCCAGCACGTGCAGGAACAGATTGAGCTTGGCCGGCGCCGGCCACCAGGTAACGGCGTCAGTCACGGCGCGGCGCTGCCGGATCGGTCTGCCAGCGCGAGATGGCGAGGCGCAACTGAAACTTGCCGTTGCGGGCAACAATCCGCTTGGGAAGCGGCGGCGTGAGGTCACGAAACCAGTCCCGATATTCGATCTGCCAGCCTTGTTCCTGCAACTGCTGCGGCAGCCCACTCGCCTCCGGACGCCAGCGCGCCGACGCCTGTTGCGGGCGTCCGGTCAACCAAAACTGCAAAGCGCCAACCGGCAATTCCCAGCCGAGTTCGCGGCGCAGCAAGGCTTCCGCAGAAACGCCGATGATCGGCTCGGCACGCAGCCCCTCGAGCACGGCGTGGGCGCCATCGCCAGACAACCGCCAGCTCTCGCCACTGATCGGCGCGCGCAGGTCGATGACGTAAAACTCGGCATCCTGTTGCCAATGCAATCGCCCGCTGCCGCTGTCCCGACCATTGCTGATGGCGATGCGGCCATCCAAAGTCCAGCGCAGCGGTGCCGCAGTAGCGACGGGCCCGGCACCACTCGGTGCTGGCGGCAATTGCCGCAGCGGCTGCGCACAGGCGGCGAGGAAAACCACCGCAAACAGCCCGTAGCGCAGCCTCTGCAAGTTCATTGCCACAACCTCACTGTTGTCCATACTGCTGCAAAATAGCGCGTAACACCGGGTTATTGGGCACGCGCAGTTGCGCCTCGTGCCAGATTTGTCGGGCCTGGTCGTGCTCGCCACTGACCCATAGCGCCGCCCCCAAATGGGCGGCAATTTCGACATCGTTTTGCTTGGCGTAGGCGGCCTTCAGATAGCCGACAGCCTGGCCCAGTTGACCCATACGGAAGCGCAGCCAGCCCATCGAATCCATGATCGCCGCAGCGTCGGGTTGCAATTGCAGGGCGCGTTCGATCAGCACCAGCGCTTCGTCCAGTCGATCGGTGCGGTCCGCCAGTGTGTAACCGAGTGCATTCAACGCCGCAGCGTCGTTGGGATCGGCGGCAAGCACCTGGCGAAAATCCATTTCGGCAGCGGCGATCTGGTCGTGGGCCGCGTTCACCAGAGCGCGCGCGTAAAACAACTGTGACTCATCGGGCAACACGTTGAGCGCGCGGTCATATACCTGCAACGCGGCCTTGGCGTCGGCGCCGTTGGCATGCAGGCTACCTTCGACCAGATAGCTGTTGAGCAAATCCTCGCGACTCGACAGCCCTTCGGCGCGCAGTTCCTGGATCAGACTCAGCGCCGCCGCCAATTGGCCCTGGTCATTGAGCAGCACCGCCGCCCGCAAAATGGCGCCGGCGCGATCCGGACCGCTCGGCACTTGTCGGTACCAGGCCACTGCGGCGACTTGGTCGCTCAGCAGCTCCGCCATCGCTCCGAGCATTTTCAAGCGTGGCGCCAAGCGCGGGGGCGGTAGCGTCTGCAGGGCCTGATACGCCGACTGCATCCGCACCGGGTCGGCCGAGCGTGCGGCATAGGCGGCCTGCGCCTGAACACTTTCGTCATTGATCGGATCGATACCGGCAAGCAAATCCGCAGCCGCCGCAGAATCCCCCACGGCGTCCTGCAACTGCGCCAGATTGGACCGCAGAAATCGTGAATCCGGATCCAGCCGGAACGCTTCAGCGTAATCCTCCAATGCCCCCGCAAGATCTTTGCCGTCGCGTTTCAAACCAGCGCGCAATGCCCAGACCTGGGCGTTTTGCGGGAAGCGATCGATCAAGCCGGCGGCCAGAATCATCGCCATGTCGGCTTCTTCCAGACGCTGCACGAACGCCACCCAGCGCATCGCGGTCGCCACATCGTCGGTCGCTGCCAAGCTGCGCTCGATGAACGGCAGCACGCGTTCCCGCACCGGCACGGCGGCCAGCGCTTCGGCCAAATCTTTCACCGCCAGCGGCGGCGGCGCCAACTCCTGATGCAGTGTCCAGGCGCGTTCCGATTGGCCCTGATTGAGCGCCAACGCAATCGCCCAGGCGCGCAGCGCTGGCGCCTCCGGTTGCAGGTGTTGCCAGCGCGACCACAGCTCCCGTGCGGCGCTGTTGTCGCCTTGCTGCAAAGCCACTTTCAGCGCGCGCCGGGCTGGCTCCGGTTCGGCCGAGCTGCGGGCCGCGCTCAACAAATGCGCAAGCTGCCCGCTGCCATCGCCGGCCTGGCGGTCAAACTCGGCGGCCAAGCGTTCGCCGAGTACCGCTTCGACCGGCAGCGGCGCCACCGCACGATTGGGTACCGGTTTTTTGGCGGTGGTCGCGCAGGCCGTCAACAGCATGGCGAATAGTGTCGGTAACCATTTGAGGGAGGACAAGACGGTTTTCCTTGATTGAATCGAGATAGGCGCGGAAAATGCGCGACCGCCGCATTTTGTCATGACATGCCCCTAGTTGCGCTCGGCCTGAACCATCAAACCGCCCCGCTCGCCCTACGCGAGCTGGTGGCGTTTGCTCCCGAAGCGACCCCGGATGCCCTCAAGCGACTCACCGCCAACGGCGGCATCAGCGAGGCAGCCATTCTTTCCACCTGCAATCGCACCGAGCTGTATTGCCACGTTGCCGACGGCGAGGAAGCGGCGCCACGGGCCTGGCTACACGAGCATTTCAACCTGAGCACGCAGCACCTGGATGGTTTTTTGTACCACCATCAAGGCGCCGAAGCCGCACGCCACATGTTTCGCGTGGCGACCGGTCTGGACTCGATGGTGCTGGGTGAGCCGCAAATTCTCGGTCAACTGAAAACGGCCTACCAGCAGGCGCACGACGTCGGCAGCCTCAGCAGTGTGCTTGATCGCATGTTCCAGAATGCGTTTTCGGTTGCCAAGCGCGCCCGCACCGAAACCCGCATTGGCTCCAGCCCCGTGTCGGTGGCGTTTGCGGCGGTCAGGCTGGCCAGCCAGATCTTTGCCGATTTGAAACAAGCAACGGTGTTGCTGATCGGCGCCGGCGACACCATCGAACTGGCCGCCCGGCATTTACTGGAAGCGGGCGTGCAGCGCTTGCTGGTCGCCAATCGCACGCTCGCCAATGCGCAGACATTGGCCGCGCAATTTGGCGCGCTGGCATTACCACTGGCCGATCTCGATACGCGGTTGATGGATGCCGATATTGTCATCGCCTCCACCGCCAGCCGCGAACCAGTGCTCAGCCTCGATGCGGTGAAGGCGGCGCTGAAGGCGCGCAAGCGGCGGCCGATGTTCATGCTCGATTTGGCCGTTCCCCGCGATATCGAAGCCTCGGTCGGCGAGCTGGAAGATGTGTATCTCTACACCATCGACGATATCGGCCGGGTCATCGACGAGTCGCTGCGTTCGCGTCGTGAAGCCGCTGTCGAAGCCGAGGCCATCATTGATCTGCAGGTCGGGCATTTCATGAACTGGTGCCAATCACTGGACTACCAGGGTCCGCTGCGGGCACTGCGCGACGCCGGATTCGCGCACCGCGATGAGGTATTGGGCAAAGCCCGCCACCTGCTGGCCAATGGCCGGAGCGCCGAGGATGTCCTGCAATTTCTGGCGCATACCCTGACCAACAAGCTGCTGCACGCGCCGACCCGTGAATTGCACGCGGCGGCGGAACGCGGCGATGCCGAGTTATTGCGCGCTGCCGAACGGTTGTTCGCCGATCTGATCGACCGCCAGCGCCACCGATGACGCCGTCGCTACAACGCAAACTCGAAGCCCTGGCCGAACGCAAGGAAGAGGTCGAGCGCCTGCTCGCCGAGCCGACCGTCAGCAACGACCACCAGCGCTTTCGCGAGCTATCGCGCGAATACGCCGAGCTCGAACCGGTGGCTCGGGCGCTGGCCGATCAACAGCAATGCCGTCGCGACATCGCCGCAGCCCGCGTTTTGCAAGACGATGCCGACGCCGAATTGCGCACGCTGGCCAGCGCCGAAATCGACAGTCTCGAGCAACGCGCACGGCGCATCGAGGCGCAACTCGCCGATGCCCTGCTACCCAAGGACGAGCGCGACGACGCCAATATTTTTCTTGAGGTACGCGCTGGTACCGGCGGCGACGAAGCGGCCATTTTCGCCGGCGATCTGCTGCGCATGTACAGCCGTTACGCCGAAACCAAGGGCTGGCAGATCGAGATCGTGTCGGCCAGCCCAGGCGAACACGGCGGCTTCAAAGAAGTGATCGCCCGCGTCGCCGGGGCGCGGGTCTTTGCCCGGTTGAAGTTCGAGTCGGGCACGCACCGGGTGCAGCGGGTTCCCGCCACCGAATCGCAGGGCCGCATACACACCTCGGCGGCCACCGTGGCGGTGCTGCCGGAGCTCGACGAAATCCAGACGATCGAACTCAATCCGGCGGATCTGAAAGTGGATACCTATCGGTCATCGGGTGCCGGTGGTCAACATGTCAACAAAACCGAGTCGGCGATCCGCATTACCCATCTGCCCAGTGGCCTGGTGGTGGAGTGCCAGGACGAGCGCTCGCAGCACAAGAACCGGGCGCGCGCGCTCAGCCTGCTGTCGGCACGGTTGCTCGACGAGCAGCAGCGCCAGCAAGCGCAGACACAATCCGATTTGCGCCGTTTGCAGGTCGGCAGTGGTGATCGCTCGCAACGTATTCGCACCTACAATTTTCCGCAGGGGCGACTGACCGACCACCGCATCAACCTGACCCTGTACGCGCTGGAGAGTATCGTTGCCGGCGATCTCGATCAGGTCATCGATCCACTGACCCGCGAGCACCACGCCGACGAGCTGAAACGACTCACCGAGGGCGAGCGCTGAAGCCAGCAGAAGCGCAGCCGTGGTGAGCATTGCTGGCGAAGCGATTACTACTTCGCCAACCAATTCGCGGCGCCAGCGGCGCTCCCACAATACCCATCGACGCAGTCATCAGGAGATCGCATGCACCCCCAGTCCGTATTCATCCCGCTCAACATTGCGCTGCTGACGGTATCCGACTCACGCACCTTGGCTAGCGACACCTCGGGCAATTATCTGGCGCAGGTTTTGCAGGCGGCCGGCCACCGGCTCGCGGATCGGCAAATTGAAATCGACGACCGCTACCGATTGCGCGCCATCGTCTCGCGTTGGATCGCCACTGCGGAGATCGACGGCATCGTGCTCACCGGCGGCACCGGCTTTACCGGTCGCGATTCGACACCGGAAGCAATCCAGCCATTGCTCGACAAAGAAATGCCCGGGTTTGGTGAAATCTTCCGTGCGCTTAGCCTGGCTGACATCGGCACCTCGGCCCTGCAATCTCGGGCGTTTGCCGGACTGGCCAACGGCGTTTTCGTATTTTGCCTGCCGGGCTCGACCGGCGCCTGCAAGTTGGCCTGGGAACAAATCCTGAGCCAGCAATTGGACGCCCGCACGCAGCCGTGCAATCTGGTCGCACTCAAGCCGCGCCTGCACGAGCACTAGACCGCGTGACCCGGGCCGGAGCGACCCGGGCCGGATCGGCAGTCGGCTTACCCGTGCTCGACCCAAGCACCAACCGTCAGGCCAACCGATCCAGCCATTTCGATTGGCGCCCGAAAGGCCGGTTGATTGAAAATTGCAGCGGACGTTGGACTTGACTGGTGTTCGGGTCAGCAAGGATATTTGGAGTGCTGTCTCGACAGCGAGGTTGACGTTGAAGTTCGTGCCACTGAATATCAGCAGGCCATTGGCAGGGACCATTCGCAGCAGAACCTGAATTGTCCCAGGCCGGAAAGCCCATACCAGGTCCAGCGTTGCGCCCGGAGTCAGTAACCCATGAAACCGTCCGTCGCCTTAGCATCAAATCGGGAAGCCATTCGCCGCGTGGTGGCATTCCACCGTGCCCGCAATGCCCGCGTCTTTGGCTCTGTCGTCCATGGCGACGACACCGAAGACAGTGACCTGGATATCCTGATCGACCCAACGCCGGAAACGACGCTGCTCGACATCGGCGCGATCCGTCACGAGCTGCTGCAACTGCTCGGCGTGCCGGTGGACGTGCTGACCCCCAATGCGCTTCCCGGAAAATTTCGAGCTGCGGTGCTTGCCGAGGCCCTGCCCATATGAGCCGCCATCAGCAACGCCTGGCCGACTACCTGGCGCACATCCTCGAAGCCATCGAACGTATCGACCACTACACCGAGGACATGGACGAATTGAAGTTTCTTGAGAACCCGATGGCCCAGGATGCAGTGATCCACAATTTTGAAATCATCGGCGAAGCCAGCAACAACATCGAAAAGCGCTATCCCGGGTTCGCCACTGGGCACCCGGAATTGCCGATAGCGTTCGCATATCAAATGCGCAATGCCCTCGCCCACGGCTACTTCAAGGTGGACCTGGAAATCGTCTGGAAGACGATCAATGGCGACCTGCCGGGGCTGTATCAACAGGTGCAGCAGGTGCTGAACAATTTGCCGAGCATCGATGGCGATTCAGCAACGTCCGATGGCGCGGCCAGACCCGCTGTTCGGGACGGCAAAAACTAGCGCCGACTTGGTTGTCGTCCCCGGGCAATGCCCCACGCTGCCACGCCGCTTGCGGCATGCCCTTATCGGCCACCATCGCTGATCGACCAGGGCCTGCGCGTGATAGACGAGGACCCTGCCGAGGCGGTGGCCAGCCCTAACCCCGATCTGCGGTCCGATTCGTTGTACCGTTCCCCGCCACGATCCCCCGGAGCCCGCCATGTCACCTCGATCTTTTTCAAACCAGCCGATGCCACTCGCCGTCGCCAGCGTGTTTGCGCTTGGCACGCTCGCCGCGGTGGCGGCCGAACCCGAGTACGCGTTGACCATCTACAGCTCGGCGCAACCCGGCCAGCTCAATCCCGAGTCGCTACACAATTACGGGGCGGCGCTGCCCGGCTACGCGCTGGTGCGGGATCGACGCACGCTCCGTTTGACCAAGGGCAACGGCGAAGTGCGTTTCAGCGATGTCGCCAAACGCATCGACCCGACCACTGTGAGTTTTGCCTCGTTGACCGATCCGCAAGGCACCCGCGTCATCGAACAGAACTACCAGTTCGATCTGGTCGATGGCCAGAAGCTGCTACAGCGCTACATCGGCGAAACCGTCAGCGTCGATCAGGTACAGGGGCAAAACTTCGAGCGCATCGTCGGCAAACTGTTGTCGGCGAGCAACGGACTGATTCTGATGAAAGAATCCGGCGAGGTGCTGACGCTCAACGGCTACACCAATATCCAGTTTCCGTCGCTGCCCGGCGGCCTGATTACCCGACCCACCCTGGTCTGGCTGGTCGCTGCCCAGCAAGGCGGCGATCACGATGCGCAGGTCAGTTACCAGACCCAGGGCATGACCTGGTGGAGCGACTACAACATCACCCTCGCCGGTTCCGCCGACAACTGCCAGATGGATCTGTCGTCCTGGGTCACCATCGTCAATCAAAGCGGCGGCAGTTTCCCCGGAACCCGGTTGAAATTGGTGGCAGGTGAAGTAAACCGCGCACCCGCCGCCGCACCGCAAGCGGTGGGCATGATGATGAAATCGGCACGCGCCGAAGTCGCCGAGGCCGATGGTTTTCAGGAGTCCGCGCTGTTCGAATACCACCTCTACAGCCTTGGCCGAAAGACCGACCTGCCGAACAATTCCACCAAGCAATTGGAGCTGTTTCCGATGGCCAATCAAGTCGCCTGCCAGCGCGAACTGGTATTCACGGCGGGGCCTGGCCCTTGGCACTATTACGGCGCGCCGGTCACCGATCAGGGCTTTGGCGCCACCCAAACCGGCAGCGTCGGCGCCTATCTGGAGTTCAAGAACGAAACCGCCAATCACTTGGGGCTTGCCCTGCCCGCTGGCCGCGTGCGCGTCAATCAGGCCAACCGTCAGGACGGCAGTCTGGAGTTCATCGGCGAAGACCTGATCAAACACACGCCGCGCAACGAGACCCTGCGGATCAAATTGGGCGAAAGTTTCGATGTCGTCGGCGAGCGCAAACAAACCAACTTCCGCGTCGATAGCAATGCCAAGTGGATCGAAGAAAGTTTCGAGATCAGCGTGCGCAACCGCAAACCAGAAGCGGCGACGGTGATCGCCCGCGAATACTTGTATCGGTGGAGTCAGTGGGCAATCACCAGCACCAGCGGCAAATATCAAAAGCGCGATGCCGAGACCATCGACTTCCCGCTCACCATTGCCGCCAATGGCGAAGCCAAGTTCAGCTACACGGTGCGCTACACCTGGTAATCGGTGGTGACCGAAGAACCCAGGTTCGGCCCTAATCCCGCGCCGCCAGCGGCACGAAGTTGCGGTCTTCCGGGCCGGTGTAGTTGGCACTCGGTCGGATGATTTTGTTGTCAATGCGCTGTTCGATGATGTGCGCGCTCCAGCCGGTGGTGCGGGCAATCACGAACAGCGGGGTAAACATCGACGTCGGTACGCCCAACAGGTGATAGCTGACGGCGCTGAACCAGTCCAGGTTGGGAAACATCTTCTTGGCTTCCCACATGACCGATTCCAGGCGCTCGGCGATGTCGAACATCTTGCTGTTGCCGGCGGTCAGCGCCAACTCGCGCGCCACTTCCTTGATGATGTGGTTGCGCGGATCACTGACCGTGTAGACCGGATGGCCAAAGCCGATGACCACTTCCTTGCGCTCGACGCGGGCGCGGATATCGGCTTCGGCCTGATCCGGACTTTGGTAACGCTGCTGGATATCGAAAGCGACTTCGTTGGCGCCACCGTGCTTGGGTCCGCGCAAGGCGCCGATGCCGCCCGCGATCGCCGAGTACAGATCGGAACCGGTGCCGGCGATCACCCGCGCGGCAAAGGTGCTGGCGTTGAATTCGTGTTCGGCATAGAGGATCAACGAGGTGTGCATGGCGCGCACCCAACTTTCGCTGGGACGAACGCCGTGCAGCAGATGCAAAAAATGCCCGCCGATCGAATCGTCATCGGTTTCCACCTCGATGCGACGACCGTTATGCGCATAGTGGTGCCAGTACAGCAGCATCGAGCCCAAGCTCGCCAGTAGCTGATCGGCGATTTCGCGCGCACCGGCCAGGGCATGATCGTCTTTCTCCGGCAGCAGGCAACCGAGTGCCGACACGCCGGTACGCATCACGTCCATCGGGTGGGTGGACGCGGGCAGCGCCTCCAGCACGGTGCGCAGGCCGGTCGGCAGCCCGCGCAACGACTTCAACTTGCGCTTGTAGGCCGCCAATTCGGCGCGGTTGGGCAATTTTTCGTGCACCAACAAATGGGCAATTTCTTCGAACTCGCAAGCGCTGGCGATCGCGGCGATGTCGTAGCCACGGTAGTGCAGGTCATTGCCGCTGCGGCCGACGGTACACAAGGCGGTGTTGCCGGCAACCACCCCGGACAAGGCGACCGATTTTTTGGGTTTGGGGAGGACACTGGTGGCTTCGGGCATGGTTGACTCCAATTAAGGGTTTGCGCAACCGGCTAGGAAATAAGTGAGCCGGCGGCACGCGGATGATTGCGCTGAGCTGGTGCCCCGGTTGCCGGCTTTCCCGGTTGCCGCTTCGGGCTGACGGTTGGCACCTTGGATCGCGGTCAGGGTTTGTTGCCAAACAAGGTGTCGAGTTTTTGCTCGTAGCGGTGATAGTCGAGAAAATCGTACAACTGGTCACGGGTCTGCATGCCGGGCACGATGGCTTGTTGCGTGCCATCACGGCGCACCGCCTGGTAAAAATCGTGCGCTGCCTGGTTCATCGCTCGATAGGCGCCGCAGCAATAGAGCACGATGTCGACGCCCGCCGATTGCAGTTGCTCACGGGTAAATAGCGGGGTTTGGCCGAACTCGGTGATGTTGGCCAGGATCGGCACTTTCACCGCATTCTTGAACTGACGGTACTCGGCCAGCGTGGTGATCGCCTCCGGAAAAATCATCTCGGCGCCGGCTTCGACGCAGGCGAGCGCGCGCTCGATCGCCGATTCGATGCCCTCAACCGCAATCGCATCGGTGCGCGCCATAATCACCAAATCGTCGCGGCGCGCATCGACGGCGGCCTTGATCCGGTCGACCATTTCGGCTTTGGCCACGATCGCCTTGCCGGGACGGTGGCCGCAGCGCTTGCTGGCCACTTGATCTTCGATATGGATCGCCGCCGCACCGGCTTTGCTGACACTGCGCACGGTCCGCGCGATATTGAACGCCCCGCCCCAACCGGTATCGACGTCCACCAGCAGCGGCAGGTCACAGACATCGGTAATGCGACGAATGTCGACCAGCACGTCTTCCATGGTGCTGATGCCGAGATCGGGCATGCCCAGCGAATTGGCAGCAACCCCGCCACCGGAAAGATAAATCGCCTGGAATCCGCTGCGCTTGGCCATCAATGCGGTGTAAGCGGTGATCGTGCCCACCACCTGCAGCGGCGATTCGGCGGCAAGGGCGGCGCGAAAACGCGCGCCGGGACTGAGTGCAGACATTAACTCCTCCTGATCAAAGCCCGCATTCTAGCGGAAGCGAGCGCGGCCAAGCCCGGCGCGGTGCTGCTCGGCTGAGAGATCGACCGCTAGCGACCGACCGCGCCGACGCGACCGCGACTGGTCCAGCGGATGGTTGCGTCCATGTTGAAAATATTGAACACTTCCGATCAGTAATTTCAACGGAGACCGTGATGAGTAGCAACCAGCAGTTGCAGGAACGCCGCCAGATCGCTGTCGCTCGTGGCGTCGGCCAGGCCACCCAACGCTACGCGGTGCGCGCGCAGAATGCCGAAATCTGGGACGCTGATGGTCAGCGCTATATCGATTTTGCCGGCGGTATCGGCGTGCTCAACACCGGCCATCGCCATCCCCAGGTGATGGCCGCCATCGAGCGGCAACTCGCGGCCTTCGTCCATAGCTGTTTTCAGGTGATGCCCTACGAGCCCTATATCGCGCTGGCGGAGAAGCTCAATGCCAGCGCGCCGATCCGTGGGCCAGCCAAATCGCTATTGGTCAGTACCGGTGCCGAAGCGGTGAAGAACGCGGTCAAGATCGCGCGCGCTTATACCCAGCGCAGCGGCGTGATCGCGTTCAGCGGCGGGTTCCATGGCCGCACCTTGCTGGGCATGGCGCTCACCGGCAAGGTAGCGCCGTACAAAATGGGCTTCGGTCCGTTTCCGGCCGAGATTTATCACGTGCGGTTTCCGCACCCGTACCACGGCGTCAGCGTTGCCGACACGCTCGACGACATTGCCCACCTGTTCAAGTACGACATTGAACCGACGCGGGTCGCCGCCCTGCTGATCGAGCCGGTGCAGGGCGAAGGTGGCTTCACCGTGGCGCCAGCAGAATTGATGACGGCGCTGCGCGGCATTTGCGATCAATACGGCATCGTGCTGATCGCCGACGAAGTACAGAGCGGCTTTGCCCGCACCGGAAAACTGTTTGCAATGGAACATTACGCAGTCAGCGCCGACCTGATTACGGTCGCCAAATCGATCGGTGGTGGGCTTCCCTTGGCCGGTGTCGTCGGCCGCGCCGAGATCATGGATGCGCCCGCAGCTGGTGGTCTGGGCGGCACTTAGGCGTCGCGCAGAAATAACTTACCCATCTTGCTGGTCCTTATCGCCCGCCTGCGTCGTTGCACAAAGCGTCACATAGTCCGACTATGCTCCCCTTTGTGCGCCTTGCAGGCGAACGAAAGTCCGGCGCAATCTGCGCAAGTTATTTCTGCGCAACGCCTTACAGCGGCAATCCGGTGGCCTGCGCGGCCGCCCTGGCGGTGTTCCAGGTGATCGAAACCGAGCATCTGCTGGAACGCTCCGATCACCTCGGCGCCCGACTGCGCGCGGCGATTGGCGAGCTGAAAACCCAACCGCAACTGGGTATTGGTGAGATTCGTGGGCTGGGCGGCATGAGCGCGTTCGAGCTGATCGTGCCCGGCAGCGCTAACCAAGCCGATGCCGACGCCGCCAAAGCCCTTAGGCGTCGCGCAGAAATAACTTACCCATCTTGCTGGTTCTTTCGCCCGCCTGCGTCGTTGCACAAAGCGTCACATAGTCCGACTATGCTCCACTTTGTGCGCCTTGCAGGCGAACGAAAGTCCGGCGCAATCTGCGCAAGTTATTTCTGCGCAACGCCTTACAGCGGCAATCCGGTGGCCTGCGCGGCCGCCCTGGCGGTGTTCCAGGTGATCGAAACCGAGCATCTGCTGGAACGCTCCGATCACCTCGGCGCCCGACTGCGCGCGGCGATTGGCGAGCTGAAAACCCAACCGCAACTGGGTATTGGTGAGATTCGTGGGCTGGGCGGCATGAGCGCGTTCGAGCTGATCGTGCCCGGCAGCGCTAACCAAGCCGATGCCGACGCCGCCAAAGCCCTTAGGCGTCGCGCAGAAATAACTTACCCATCTTGCTGGTTCTTTCGCCCGCCTGCGTCGTTGCACAAAGCGTCACATAGTCCGACTATGCTCCACTTTGTGCGCCTTGCAGGCGAACGAAAGTCCTGCGCAATCTGCGCAAGTTATTTCTGCGCGACGCCTTACCAGCCGCGCGGCGGAACTCGGCCTGATTCTGTTGTCTTGCGGGGTTTACGCCAACACCATCCGCGTGCTGGTGCCGCTGACCGTGGAAGACGCCGTATTCGAAGAAGGCCTGGCCCTGTTGGCGCAAGCGCTCCGCGAGGTACGGGGTTAAGCGGTCGCTGGATCGGCCGCCATCGGCGCGGGTGATCGGCCGCCGATCAGCGTGCTGGCCAGCCGCGGCTCGGCGCGTCAGCGCTTTGGCCTTGCTCCGGCGCCGGGCTACCGGCAAACTTGCGGGTGCCAAGTCACCCCAGAAAAATCCGCGACGCCCTTGCGCTTACCGATCAAAGTTGAAAATAGCCCATGTCGAACCACCGTTGGATTGCTTACCTTGCGGACCGAAAAAACTGTTATGAGTCACTGATTTCCGTCGCTCTGCTCGGCATCGTGTTGGCGGGTTTTAGCCAGTTTCTCGGTTTTGTGGAGAACCGGCCCGGGGCGCTGCTGAATGACCCGGTGTTGCGACTGTTCGCGCCCATCGAGTTAACCTGGTTGATCTTTCCGCTGCTCTACGGCTCGCTGATTACCGCCTTGGTGCTGTTGTCCGCAACCCCTGGAAAACTGGTGTTCACGCTGCAGCTCTACACTGTGGTGCTGGTGTCGCGCATGGTGGTGATGTATCTGCTGCCGCTGGACCCACCGGCGCAGATGATCATCCTGCGCGATCCAATCGTCGAGTTTTTTGCCGGTGCCCGAACGCCGACTCGCGACCTGTTTTTTTCCGGCCACACCGCGACCATGTTCATTCTGTTCCTGAGTGCCGAAAGCAAGAACGCCAGAACCGGGTTCCTGCTGGTCACCGTGCTGGTCGCCATCGCGCTGTTGGCACAGCATGTTCACTACACGGTGGACGTGGTGGCGGCATTTTTCTTCGCCTACGCCTGCAACCACCTGCTGAACTGGCTGAAGCGCGACCGCCCATGCCGCTGATTTAAGGCGTTCCAGTGGCCAGCGTTTCCGCTGGCGGTGGCTGGGCAATCAACGCCAATTTGCGTTCCCGGCTGAGACGCTTGATCGCGTGTTCGGCACGGCTGGCGCTGGCGCGATCCGGGTGTTCGATCGCCACCAGATAACGACTGGGTGGGTGCGCTCGGGTGTAGCGCGCGCCGACACCGGCAGCGTGTTGTGCAAAGCGTCGCGCCAGATCCACGGTGATGCCGGTGTAAATGCTGCCGTCACGGCATTCCAGCAGATAGACAAACCACGGCATCGCTCACGCGCCGGTGGCGGGGTCAGCGCCAAAGGCGGCGCGTTCGGCGCGGCAGTCGTCGCCGCCCATGGCAAACTCGCGGCAGATCGACGGTCGCAGCGGATAGATCGAACAACACATGCGCAACGGATCGAGCGCGGCGCACCAGCCATCATCGCCCTTGGCCATGACCGAGAGGCCATGTTCGTCTTCGGCGAGGTAGCGGGCCGGCGGTCGATCCCCCGGCATCAGCAGCACGGTCATTCGGCAGCACACCGCAGCGCAGGACTGGCAGTGTACGGCGGCGGCTGGCGGGGCGGGTCGAAGGCGGCTCATGCGAGGCGTCTGCGGCAGCCACCGGCGGCGCGCCGCGACGTTGGCGCAAGACCGGTAAACGCCACGGATGCGGTCCGCTGCGATCCGCCTGCTGCACTCTGGATCGACGACCAGCCGCCGCCCGTCTCCGTCACCGCAGCACTTCAATATCAGCCAAGCAAGTGCGCGACACCGGCACGTTCTTCGACCAGTTCGGCCAGCGTTTTGTCCATCATGCTGCGGCTGTAGTCGTCGATGGCAAGACCGGCGACGCGCTGATATTGGCCGTCTTTGCAGATCACCGGGCAACCGTAGATCAGGCCTTCGGCAATCGCGTAGCCGCCGTCCGAGGGAATCCCCATGGTCACCCATTCGCCGGCGCTGCCGAGCACCCAATCGTGGATGTGATCGATCGCGGCGTTGGCCGCCGAGGCCGCCGATGACAGGCCGCGCGCTTCGATGATCGCCGCGCCACGCTTGCCGACTTTGGGGATGAAGGTCTCGCGATTCCAGCGCTCGTCGTTGATCAAATCTTTGACCGACGCCCCGTTGATGGTGGCGTAGCGATAGTCCGGATACATGGTGGTGCTGTGGTTGCCCCAGACGATCAGTTTGCGAATGTCCCCCACCGCTTTTCCGGTTTTTTGCGCGAGCTGGCTCAATGCGCGATTGTGGTCGAGGCGCAGCATCGCGGTGAAGTTGGCATTGGGCAAATCCGGCGCTGACTTCATCGCAATGTAGGCATTGGTGTTGGCCGGATTGCCGACCACCAACACTTTGACATCGCGCTTGGCGACGGCGTTGAGGGCGGCGCCCTGCGCGGTAAAGATCTTGGCGTTTTCCAGCAGCAAGTCTTTGCGCTCCATGCCCGGGCCGCGGGGCCTGGCGCCGACCAGCATGGCGATATCGGCGTCTTGGAACGCGACCTGCGCATCATCGGTGCCGATCATGCCCGCCAGCAGCGGAAACGCACAATCTTCCAGTTCCATCATCACGCCCTTGAGCGCCGCCTGGGCTTTTTCCATCGGCAATTCCAGCAACTGCAAGATCACCGGCGTGTCTTTGCCGAGCATCTCGCCAGCAGCGATGCGGTACAGCAGTGAATAGCCGATCTGACCGGCAGCGCCGGTGATGGCAACGCGAACGGCGGGCTTCATGTTCATGATGTTCAATCCTCTGGTGGTTTCAGACAAGTGCAAATACGGTCTCAGGCCTTGGACGCCAGCGGTTGGTCAGCGTCGGTCGAGATGCCCTCTAAACCAGTTCCGCAAAAAACTGCTGAATGCGTTGCATGCCCGGCGCCAGTTGTGGGGTTGGACAGGTGTAGCTGATGCGCAAGGCGCGCGGCTCACCGAACGCCGATCCCGGCACGCAGGCGACGCCCTTGGCTTCCAGCAGGGCCGCGCACAAATCCACATCGGAGTCGATGCGCTGGCCGTTGTGGGACTTGCCGAACGCCAAAGAAATATCCGGGAACACGTAAAACGCACCCTGCGGCCGCGGGCAAACGACCCCCGGAATGGCGTTCAATGCCGCCAGCACCAGATCGCGCTTTTGCTGAAACTCGGCACAGCGCGCCAGCGGCACATCCTGCGGCCCGGAGAGCGCCGCAATCGCAGCCGCGGTAGTGACTTCCGGGAGATTGGTGATGTGGTTGGAATTGAGCGTGGTCAGCGCCTTGGCAACGATTTCCGGCCCGGCCATGAAGCCAACGCGCCAACCCGGCATGCCGTAGGTCTTGGACAAGGAATCCATGAAGATCACGCGCTCGCGCAATGGCGGGTGAATCTGCACAAAGTTGTGGTAACCGACGCCGTCAAACACCATCCGATTGTAAATATCGTCGGTGATGATCCAGGTTTCCGGATGGCCGAGCAGAACGTCGGCAAGCGCGGCAATTTCGGTCTGGGAATAGACCATGCCGGTTGGGTTCGATGGATTGTTGAACAAAAACACCCGCGGCTTGCTGGCCAACGCCGCATCCAACTGCGCCGGCAACAGTTTGTAGTTTTGTTCCGGGCCACAGGGCAGCAACTGCACACGCGCGCCAACGATCTCGGCGATGTCGAGATAACTGGTCCAATACGGGGTCGGGAAGACGATGCTGTCGCCTTCATTGAGCAGCGCTTCGTACAAGTTGTACAGCACCTGCTTGGCGCCGATACCGGTGGCACAGTGATTGCGCGTGTAACCGTCGAGGCCGATCGCCCGCAGGTGTTCGAGAAACGCATCCAGCAGCGCGTCGGCGCCACGATTGCTGCCGTATTGACCACTATCGTGCTTAAGCGCCGCACTGGCGGCGGCGTAGACATGGTCACCCGGCAAAAAGTTGGGCACGCCGATCGAAAAACTGATGATGTCGCGGCCTTCGGCCTTGAGACGTTTGGCTTTTTCGGCAATCACCATGATCGCGCTGGGTTTGGCGCGGCGCATGCGTTCGGCGAGCTTGGGCATCAACAGACTCCGAGTCAATGGGGACGCCCGACACGGCAGCGCGGGCGCGGTCCAGCCGCAGAATCATAACATGCGACCAGCCGCGCTCGTGGCTGTAAGCGCAAGCCGATCAGCGCGCGTCGAGCACCCGGTTCCACTGCTCGATCTGGCTTTGTTGCTCGGCAAACAGATGGTTGGTATCGCCTTCAATGGTGATGCAATCGATGCGATCACCGCCGGCCACCGCGTTGACCACGGCCAGGTCTTCCGCGCCCTGCACTTTGCCGAAAACGGTGTGCTTGCCATCCAGCCACGGAGTCGCCACGTGGGTGATGAAAAACTGACTGCCGTTGGTGCCCGGGCCGGCATTGGCCATCGACAACACACCGGGAACATCGTGGCGCAGCATCGGCTTGCATTCGTCGGCAAACTGATAACCAGGACCCCCCCGACCGCTGCCCTGCGGACAGCCACCCTGGATCATGAAATCCGGAATGACCCGGTGAAAGGTCAGGCCATCGTAATATTTGCGTCGCGCCAGATTGCAGAAATTGGCCACCGTCAGCGGGCATTGTTCGGCAAACAGATTGATTCGAATCGAGCCGCGGGCGGTGACCAGGTGGGCAACCAGATTGGGGGCAGTCATTGCGTTCTCCAGCGATTATGAACCGTGCATGTTAATGCAGCGATCAGCGGATCGCCATGCGCACTTGGCAGGAGCGCCGCTGGCGACGCCATCGATGGCGGAGTTACGAGTCCAGGGATGGACGAAGTAGCGCCGCGTCGGGAACGGCGGCCGAGAGCGATGCAGGAGCAATTGCCGACGTCGCGATTGCCGAGCTTGCGAGCATCGCGACGCTTGTCGGCGCTCCCACTGTGCCCGTCTCCTTAGGCGCCGCGCAGAAATAACTTACCCATCTTGCTGGTCCTTAGGCGTCGCGCAA
>PEUI01000299.1:1017-6062 GCA_002785585.1 Lysobacterales bacterium CG02_land_8_20_14_3_00_62_12 | reverse complement strand
GTTGGTTTCGCGCAACACCATGGCGCGGAGTCTCTCCCAATGCAGGTACTCAGCATGGCGACGCTTCTACAAAAAGCCGGCGGCAGCGCGGCAGGATTGGTAATCACGGCGTTTGTTGCGCCGCGTGTCTCACTCTCAAAATCTCGACGGTGCGGGCGTCGGCCAGCACACGATAAAAAACGACGTAGTTCGGATGCACGACCAGTTCGCGCAACCACTCGGGCAAGCCCGGCCGGCCATGTCGGCCAAGCTCTGGATGCTGTGCAAGCGGTTCGGTCTTGTCGCGCAGCGCCTGGCCAAAACTCTTGGCCCGCATCGGGTTGTCGTTGCCGATGTAGCGCACGATGGCGCGCAAGTCCTCGCGTGCCATTGGCCGCCATTCAATGCGGTAAGGCTTGACCGTCATGCGCGTTTTTTGATGGGCAAGGCGGCAATGTCGGCTTCCATTTCGGCCATGACTTCATCGTGCGGAATACTCGGCCGTGGGTCATCAATAGATGCTTGAATCCCGCCGACCAGCCACTGGTTATAGGCGGCGGCTTGGTGCGCGCCGCGCATGGCGTTTGCCCGACCCCGGTTGCCCGCGTGCTGTTCCTTGTCGGCTGGGTCGTATTCGCTGGCGTCGAATTGGCCTACCGTGATGCCAATTTCGCGCAACACGTTCAACGCCGCCAATGGGTTGCCGAACCGGCGCGGCTCGGTGCTGCGAGCCTTTGACAGCACGGCACCGGAACCGCTGCGGGTGTCGATCTGAACGAGGAACGCCCCGCCCTGCCCCTTCAAGGTCACGCCGGACACGCCGCCAGCGTTACTGGCAGCGCGTAGCTGCTCTATCGTCATGCTTTGCACGCTCGGCTCCTTGTATGTTGCCACAAAAAACACGGTTAATTGTGCATGTAATTAAGGAGGCGAGCAAGCGTTCAAGAGTCGGCAAACGGTGGTTTTGGATGCACTACCTGTAGACAAGCACGTCATATCACCGATGGCGAGAGGCAGGCGGTAATCCAATCGGCATTGAGCGTATTCAACACCACACGCCGTGTGCGGTGGATCGCGATCACTGCTCTCGGGCACGGTGATGGAGGACGTGAGTCTGGTGCGGATTTCATGCGGCGACTCGGACCGGTCATAAGTTTGCGCTGATGGTCATCGTGCTGGACATGCTCAAACTGTTTCCGCAAGCGCAGATTGAATGGCTGGCCGGGTTGCTGCCCTGGCACTTGGGCGTGCTCTACAGTCTTTGGCAACGCCGGTCGCGGCCGGGCAACTCAAGCGGCGCGCAAAAATAGTCGGAGCCAAGTAGGTTTCAGGCGACGCCTCGACGCGGTTGCGGCCCGGCACCGGCCGGGCGCATGATGCCGCCACCTCTGACCACCGGCTGTGCCCATGAAATTGCAAGTGGAAACCACGCCGAAGGCCGCGCCCATGGTCATCAACTGCGTCGCCTACCAGGCGAATGGCGAGCGCATGCCCGATATCACGGTGGAACAGATCAGCGATGTTCTACAGCTGCCGGATACATTCGTCTGGGTTGGCCTACATGAACCGAACGAAGCCATGCTGGACAAGTTTCAAGAAGAGTTCGGCTTGCACGATCTGGCGATTGAAGATGCCCACCACGCCCACCAGCGGCCAAAAATCGAGGTCTACGGCGACTCACTGTTTATCGTGCTGCACACCGCCCAGTTCGTCGGCGGCAAGATCGAGTTTGGCGAGACCCACATTTTTCTAGGTCCGCGCTACCTGCTGACGGTGCGCCACGGCGCTTCACTGACCTACGCCGTAGCGCGCACCCGCTGCGAAAAAGAACCCGAATTGATGGCAATTGGACCGAGTTACGCCTTGTACTCGGTGATGGACTTCATCGTCGATAATTTCTTCCCGATCGTCAGCCAGTTCCAAAGCGAATTGGCCGAACTGGAGACCGACATCTTCGAGCCGAACTACAAGCGCGTCACCATCCAGCGCCTGTACAAACTCAAACGCGAGCTGGTCAATTTGCGACTTGCCGTGTCGCCCTTGCAAGACATGCTCAACCAGTTGGTGCGCTTTCATCCAACGGTGATCCGCGAAGATGTGCGGCCCTATTTTCGCGACGTTTTCGACCACGCCGTGCGCGTAAAAGAGGCCTCCGACACAATGAGCGAAATGCTCTCCGCCGCCATGAGCGTGAACCTCGCGATGGTTGCCGTCGGCCAAGGTGAAGTGGTCAAGCGCCTGGCCAGTTGGGCCGGCCTGCTCGGCATTCCCACGCTGATGGCCAGTTGGTACGGCATGAACTTCGCGCACATGCCGGAGCTGGCGGGCAGATACAGCTACTTCACTTTTGTCGGCATCACCGTGGTCGTAGTCGGCATCACCTACATCCTGCTCAAGAAAGTGAAGTGGCTTTGATGCTCACCCGTAGGAGCAAGTAGCCCGCATGGAACAAAGTGGCTTTCAACAGCGGAGCTGGTCAATGCGGGGACCAGTCTGAATCCCCGGATGACCAGCTCCGCTGTTGAAGAGCGCTTGCGCTGCGCTTCATCCGGGCTACGGCACTCCTACAGACATCGCGCCTACTTGGTCCAGCGCTTGAGCCAGTCGTTGACTTCGTGGTGCCATTGCACCGAGTTATGCGGCTTCAGGATCCAGTGATTTTCATCTGGAAAATATAGAAACCGGGATTCGATACCGCGCCGCTGCAACGCAGTGAACAGGGCGATACCCTCTTCCACCGGCACCCGGTAATCGAGCGCACTATGCACGACCAGGGTGGGAATTTTCCAGTCCTGCACATGGTTGACCGGGTTGTGGCGTTCATAGTTTTCGGGTTTTTCGAACGGTGTGCCCTGCATTTCCCATTCGTCGAACCATAATTCTTCGGTCGAATAGCCCATGAAACGACTGTCGAAAACGCCGGAGTGGCTGACGATGCACTTGAACTGCTCGTTCCAGTTGCCGGCAATCCAATTGACCATGTAGCCCCCGTAGCTACCGCCAAGCGCGCAGGCTTTGTCGCCATCCAGCCAGGCGTATTGGCCGAGCGCGGCGCGCATGCCCTTTTGCAGATCTTCCAGCGGCTTGCCACCCCAATCACCGGAGATGGCATCGGTAAACGCCTGGCCATAGCCGGTGGAGCCATGAAAATTGATCGCGATCACGGCGAAGCCCTGCCCGGCGTAGGTCTGCGGGTTCCAGCGATAGTGCCAATCATTGCCGAAGGCGCCCTGCGGACCCCCATGCACCAGAAACGCAATCGGATATTTTTGCCCAGCCAGGTAATTCCACGGCTTGACTACATAACCCTGAACCAGTTCGTCGTTCCATCCCTTGAAGGTAAAAAACTCCGGCGCGCCCATGCGCACGTCGCTCAGCCGCTCGCTGTTGAACTTGGTAATGCGCTTGGCGGCACCGGCGTTCTGCACAAACAGGTCGCCCGGCGCGGTCAGCGTATTGCGCTCAAACACGATGGTTTTGCCGACCACAGAAAACCCGCCGATCTGGCCATCACCGGAAACGTTGCGCACCTTGCCGCTGGCAATATCAATGGCAAACAGCGGGTGCTGGCCGTGGTCGTCGGTGGTCGTGTAAAACGTCTTGCCATCCGCCGACAGCGTCAGCGGCCCGGGCGAACGGTCCCAATCGCTGGCGATTTGGCGGCGGCTGCCATCGGCCAGATTCAAGGCGGTAATCCAAAACCGATCCGCCTCGAACGTCGGCCGCTTCATCGCCAAATAATAAAGCGTGCGGCCGTCGTGGGCGTAGACCGGATAGGAATCCATCGCCTGATTGTCGGCGGTCAAATTGCGCGGCGCGGCACTGCCATCGACCGGCACCACGTATAAATCGAAGTTGGTCGACCAAGCCTCGGTCTGGCCAGCAATGCGTGCGGCAAACACCAGCGTCTTGCCGTCCGGGGCAAAAGCGACTTCGGACAAATCGCCAAACGGTTTCGATGGCACATCGCCATCAATGCCCTTGCTCACCCACACCGGCGCTGCCGATGCTTTGCCATCGGCGCCCAGGTCGGCCACAAACAACTGCGTGCGGCGGCCATCCGACCAAGTGTCCCAGTGTCGGATAAACAGACGATCAAACACCTGCCCGCTCGACTTGCTGGCGGCGCGTTCTTCCAGACGTTTTTTGCTACAAGCAAGGTCGGTGCAGTCGTTGAACACTTCCAGACTGAGCGCCAGCTTGCGGCCATCCGGCGCCAGCATGAAACCCCCGACATCGAGTGGGTAGTCGGTCACTTGGGTCGCTTCGCCACCGTCAAGCGCGAGATTCCACACCTGCATTGAGCCCGAGCGTGCCGACAGGAAATAGAGCGAGCGACCATCTACCGACCAGCGCGGCGACGCCGAACTCTGCCCTTTCGCCGTCAACCGACGCGCGGCACTGCTGGCATCGCTCGGCACCAACCACAGACTCTGCACCCCCTTGTTGGCGGCGAAATCGGTTTCGCGCAATTGAAAACTGACCCACTTGCCATCCGGCGACAATTGCGGATCCGCCACGCGATCCAGATTGACCAGATCCTCGACGGTAAAACCCCGGGGTTGGGCCATCGTTGACGACGCCACCAGCAGACTAAGCAGACACGCAAGCAGAACGCGCATGAACATTCTCCGACCAGGACAAGAATGCCTATGGTAACCGCGGCCAACCCGTTTGCGGCGCGAACTGCTTTGGCGGGTGGTGGCGGATGGGTGGTGGGCGGATAAACCACACCCTCTGTGCAACATTCAAGCGTCACCAGCCGAACCTCGCAACGACTTTTCGTCGCCGCCACCAGCGCGCCGAAAGGATCGCTAGCAGCGCCGATCCATCGCATAGCTGGCCAATAGCTTCAGTGCGCTGATTTCGTTGCTGCTGGGAAGCTCGGCCAACGCGCGCAGACTTTGATCCGCATACTGCTGCGCCCGCGCTTTGGTGTATGCCAACGCGCCGGTGTCGTGGATCGCCCGCACCACCAGCGCCAACGATTCCAGCCCGCCGGTCTCGATCACCCGGCGCAAGGCGCGCGCCGTATCGGCCGGCGCGTGTTGCAACGCATAAATCAA
>PEUI01000299.1:0-953 GCA_002785585.1 Lysobacterales bacterium CG02_land_8_20_14_3_00_62_12 | reverse complement strand
GAGGTGTAATCGAGCACATCGTCGGCGATCTGAAAAGCAAAGCCGAGCGCCATTCCGTAGTCCGCCAGCGCATGCTCGACCGCCACCGGCGCATCAGCCAGGATCGCGCCAATTCGGCAGGCGGCGGCAAACAGCACCGCCGTCTTGCGCTCGATCACGCGGAGATAGGCGGCCTCATCGGTATCCGGATTACCAATATGCATCAGTTGCAGCACCTCACCCTCGGCGATGGCGTTGGTGGTGTCGGCCAACACCTGCATGATGCGCATGCGGCCGAGTTCCACCATCAACTGAAACGAACGCGAATACAGATAATCGCCAACCAACACGCTGGCGGCATTGCCAAACTGCGCGTTGGCGGTCTTGCGGCCACGCCGCAGAGCCGACTCATCGACCACGTCATCGTGCAACAGCGTGGCGGTGTGAATAAACTCGATGATCGCCGCTGCCTGGTGGTGCTCGCGGCCGCCATAGCCGGCGGCACGCGCCGAGAGCAAAACCAGCATCGGCCGCAACCGCTTGCCGCCGGCCGCGACGATGTGTTCGGCCACTTGATTGACCAGCAGCACCTCCGAACTGAGGCGGGCGCGGATCAAACCATCGACCGCGCGCATGTCCGACCGCAACAGCGATTGCACATCGGCAAACAACATCGGGTCAGCCGCAAGCGCGGTGGCAAGGGTCACTAAGGCATCCGAAAGCGGCCAGCGAGGCCGCCATTATACGGGTGCAAACGGCCCCAGCCGAATTGATCTGGATCAAACTCCAGAGCGCAGCGCCTCGATCAACAAAACGCACTCACAGTATCGACAGTGACTTTGGAGTGCGGGGGCTTGCCCCCGCTTTACTCAGCAACACTGCACCTCCGACCAAGCACAGCGGCGGCAAGAGCCGCCGCACGCCAAAGTGGCATAGCGCTGCTCGCAGCTAGTTCGGCGCCACCGTCCAGGTGC
>PEUI01000389.1:2826-8794 GCA_002785585.1 Lysobacterales bacterium CG02_land_8_20_14_3_00_62_12 | reverse complement strand
GCGCATCCACCAAAACCGGTATCCAGAGCGCAACATACAAGATGGATAAGTACCGCGCATCCACCTGCTTCTGTCGTCGGTCGTCTGTCTTCTGATAGGTGGATGCGCTGCGCTTATCCACCCTACTTCCAGTGGTGGATGCGCTGCGCTTCTCCACCCTGCTTCCAGTGGTGGATGCGCTGCGCTTATCCACCCTGCATAAGTCATTGTGTTGGCGGCCTGGCCGATAAAAGTAATGGAGGACGGCATGATTCTGGAAGAAAATACGACGGTTGTGGATCGGCCAGTAATCGAGCGATTGCCGCAAACCAGCCCCGCGGATGAGTTCAATCACCAGCTGGTTCGCAACGTGCATCCCCTGGACTGGGTGAACCCGCAGCCCACCGGACGATACAATCTGGTCGTGATTGGCGCCGGCACCGCCGGCCTGGTCACCGCAGCCGGAGCGGCGGGTCTGGGAGCGAAGGTCGCATTGATCGAGCGTGACTTGATGGGCGGCGACTGCCTGAACGTCGGTTGCGTCCCCTCCAAGGGCATCATCAGCGCAGCCCGCATCGCGGCTGCCGTGCGCGAGGCCCGCGCGTTCGGTGTCGAAGTGCCCGACGGCGTAACTATGAACTTCACCGCCGCCATGCAGCGGATGCGACGGCTGCGGGCCCAGATCAGCCGGAATGATGCAGCGTCCCGATTCCGTGAGCTCAGCATTGACGTTTACTTCGGGTCGGCACGGTTTGTCGATTCCGGCACCGTGGAGGTGGATGGCACGCTGCTTGCCTTCAAACGGGCGGTGATCGCGACCGGAGCACGCGCCGCGGCGCCGCCGATTCCTGGTCTGGATGCTGTTGATTATCTGACCAACGAAACGCTGTTCTCGCTGACCGAGTTGCCACGACGACTCGGTGTCATCGGCGCCGGGCCGATTGGCTGCGAGATAGCCCAGGCGTTCGCGCAGCTCGGTTCCGACGTGCTGCTGGTCGAAGCGGAGCATGGCATCCTGCCGCGCGAGGATCGTGACGCGGCCGAGATCGTGCAAAAGACGATGGTGCAAGACGGCGTCAAACTCCTTTGTTGCGGCAAGAAACTCGAGGTCAGGCATGACGGAAAAATCCGGCTGGTGGTCGAATCGCACGGCCAGGGGTACGACGAGCCGGTCGACCAGCTGCTGGTGGCCGTCGGCCGGGCGCCGAACGTCGAGCAGCTGAATCTGCAAGCCGTGGGCGTGGACTACGACAAGAAAGGCGTCAACGTCAACGAGCGAATGCAGACGACGAACCCGATGATCTTTGCTGCGGGCGATATCTGCTCGCCCTACCAGTTCACCCACGCCGCCGATTTCATGGCGCGCATCGTTATTCAAAACGCGCTGTTCAAAGGCCGCAAAACATCCACCTCGCTGGTGATGCCCTGGTGTACCTACACCTCGCCCGAGATCGCCCACGTCGGGCTTTATGAAGCACAGGCGAAGGAAAAGGGAATTCTGTTCGACACCTTCATCCAGGAGTTCCGCGACGTCGACCGCGCGATCCTGGACGGCGAAGACGAGGGCTTCGTCAAGGTCCACGTCAAGCAAGGCACCGACACCATCGTCGGTGCAACCATCGTCGCGCGCCATGCAGGCGACATGATCTCCGAGATCACCCTGGCCATGACCCACGGCCTGGGGCTGAAGAAGATCGGCAGCACGATTCACCCGTACCCGACGCAGGCCGAAGCGATTCGCAAGCTTGGCGATCAATTCAGCCGCACGCGGCTGACACCCTTGGTAAAAGGTCTTTTCAGCAAGTGGCTGGCCTGGACGCGCTGATGCTCCGCGACCGCCACCAGAGGAAGCAATCATGAACATCGCCTTCAGCTCGCGCCTGTCGTCAGCGACTACTCCACTGAACCATGCCTGGGAGCACACCGTCGGCAGCAGCCGTGCGGTCCTCGCGCTGCGCGCCGACTGGCAGGCACAACTGCAACGCTGCCACGACGAACTCGGCTTCCGGCACGTCCGCTTCCACGGGGTGCTCGGGGACGATATGGGCACGCTGATCTCGCACCAGGAGAAGCCGCTCTACTCGTTCTTCAACGCCGACCACATTTGGGATTTTCTACTGTCGATTGGCATGCGACCCTTCGTCGAGCTGGGCTTCATGCCGGAGATGCTGGCCTCGGGCCGTGAGACCGTGTTCCACTTTCGCGGCAACATCACCCCGCCGGTGGACCACGACGCCTGGGCCACGCTGATCCGCAAGCTGGTCGGCCACTGGGTCGAGCGTTACGGCATCGACGAAGTGCGCCAATGGTTCTTCGAAGTCTGGAACGAACCCAACCTGCCGGCGTTCTGGACCGGGACACAGGACGACTACTTCAGGCTCTACGGGCATACCGCTCGGGCCATCAAGAGCGTGGACAGCACGCTGCGTGTCGGCGGGCCGGCGACGGCGATGACCGCGTGGATCGACGAATTCCTCGACTACTGCGAAAGGAACCGCCTGCCGGTGGATTTCATCAGCACCCACATCTACCCGACCGACCCACTCGGCTTCGAGGGTGCGGACACCGAGGAGCAGCTCGCCAACAGCCCGCGCGACCTTCTGCGTGATCGGGCGAGGCTCGTGCGTGAACACGCGCGCGCTCGGCCCGTCTACTTCACCGAATGGAACATCTCCTCCAATCCCCGCGATCATTATCACGATGAACCCTTCGCCGCCGCCTACGCCGCCAAGATCGTGCTGGAGACCGATGCCTTCGTCGCGGGCTACAGCTATTGGACCTTCTCGGACATCTTCGAGGAGAACTACTTCCCGTCAATCCCGTTCCATGGCGGCTTCGGTCTACTCAATCTCCACGGCGTGCCAAAGCCGGTCTACCGTGCCTTCCAGCTCCTGCATGGGCTCGGCACCGAGCAGCTCCCCGTCGTTGGGAAGCACGAGACGGTCGATGCCTGGGTTGTTCGCAAAAGTGCTTCGGTCACGGTGTTTCTCACCAACCACGCCCAACCGCGCCACGACATCGCGACTCAGCTCGTCGAAATTCATCTCACCGACGCTCCGCCGCCGGTTGCCGCCTACATCGAGCGCATTGACGAGGACCACGCGAACCCGCGCCGACGCTGGCGCGAGATGGGCGAGCCCGAGTATCCAAGCCGCTCTCAGGTGGAGCAGCTCGAAGCGGCCTCGCGGCTAGTGAAGGAGCCACTCGGCTTTACCTACGAGAACCGCACCATCCGCTTCGGCGTAGACCTTCCCCCGCACGCGGTCGCGGCCGTCACGCTGGAACTTGCAGCCGAGCCCTCAGACCGCAGCGTCGCCGCATGATTGGCCCGAGTTCAACATAAGGAGACAACGATGAACGACAAAACCCTTGACCTGATCGTGATCGGCACCGGCACCGCCGCCAGCGTCACCGCATTTGGATGCCGCAAGGCGGGCTGGTCGGTCGCGGTCGTCGATCATCAGCCGTTCGGCGGCACCTGCGCGCTGCGCGGCTGCGATCCGAAAAAGATGCTGATCGCCGCCACCGAAGTGATCGACGGTTTCGAGCGCATGGGCGCCATCGGCACGCTCAAAGGCGATCTGCGCATCGACTGGGCCGCGCTGCAACGACACAAGCGCTCGTTCACCGATCCGGTGCCAGGCAAGCGCGAGCAGGCGTATGCCAAACAGGGGATCGACGCCTATCACGGCCGCGCCCGTTTTAGCGGACCCGACACGGTGGTGGTGGACGGCAGAACGCTCAAAGCGCGGCACATCGTCATCGCCGCCGGCGCCGAGCCGGTCAGGCTGCCGATCAAGGGTGCCGAGCATCTGGCCTTGAGCGACGACTTCCTGAATCTGCAATCGCTGCCGCGCCGCATCGTGCTGGTCGGCGGCGGCTACATCGGTTTCGAGTTCGCCCATATCGCCGCGCGCGCTGGCGCCGAGGTCACGATCCTCAACCGCGGACCGCGACCACTAACCGGTTTCGATCCCGACCTGGTCGCGCTGCTGGTCGAACGCACCCGCGCGCTCGGCGTCGACGTGCGCTTAGGACACGAGGTCAAGGCGCTGCGCAAGCGCAGCGACGGCTTCGAAGTCGAGGCGCAGGGCCCGGACGGCCGCGTCGTGATTGCCGCCGATCTGGCGATCCACAGCGGCGGGCGCGTGCCCGCGCTCGCAGCACTGCACCTGGACGCGGCCGGCGTCGCCCACGACCAAGGCAAGCTCAAGCTGGACAAGCATTTCCGCAGTACCTCCAATCCGGTGATCTATGCCGCCGGTGACGCCGCCGGTGGCCCGCTGCCGCTGACCCCGGTGGCAGCGTTGGAGGCGCACGCGGTGATCGACAACCTGCTGGAGAACAAGGGCGCGACGGTCGACTACACCGGCATTCCAAGCGCTGTGTTCACGCTGCCAGCGTTGGCGCGCGTCGGCCTGCTGGAGGCCGAGGCCAGGACGCAGGGCCTGCGCTTCAAGGTCAAGCATGAAAGCGTGCCCGGCTGGTTCACCGCGCGCCGCGTCAACGAGCCGTGCTACGGCTACAAGGTGCTGGTGGAGGAGGGCAGCGGGCGCATTCTCGGCGCCCACCTGGTCGGTCCCGACGCCAGCGAGGTGATCAACCTGTTCGGCTTCGCCATGCGCAGCGGGCTCACCGCCGAGGCGATCCGCCACGCCAAGTTCGCCTACCCCACGGCGGCGTCGGATATCGAATCCATGCTGCCCTGAAAGAGATCATGCAGACGTGCTTCGACGCAGCTAGTGTGGTGCGTCAATTTGAAGTGCCCTTAGGCGTTGTAAATCATTCAAGGTGCCATCTTGCTGGTCTTTTGCCCCGTCTGCTTCGTTGCGCAAAGGGTTTCATAGTCGAACGATGCGCCCCTTTGCGCGCCTTGCAGACGGGGCAAAATCCTTCCCAATCCGCCACCTTTAGTGATTTACAACGCCTTAGCCAATCAAGTTCCTCGCCAGCGGGCACGACGAAGCGCGCGAGTTCGACTCTGGGCCGGAGATGAGCGCTGCCGCAAGTAGGGTGGATAAGCGCAGCGCATCCACCTGCTTCTATCCTCTGTCATCCGTTTTCCGTCTTCTCATAGGTGGATGCGCTGCGCTTATCCACCCTACCCAAGTCATCGTGTTGGTGAGACGGATGCGCGGCATCGGTGACGCGATGGCTACAGGCGTCACGACCGTGATTTCGGCGCGCATTCGCCAGGCGGAGACGGCATCGAACCCATCGGGAGTGCTCGATCTGTTCGGTAATGCACGGACCGTTTCAGATTGATGGGGCCACGCTAGCAACGCGTTGACCGAACGCTTTTACCTTGGAGCCTTTATGTCACAGACTGAGACTGCACTCCGCAATGAACTGCACAACGTCACCGACTGGAAGGCCGCTGCGTGGGCCGGGGTGATCGCGGGACTGGTATTCCTGATGCTCGAGATGGGCTTGGTCTGGCTAGTCCAGGGCCAGAGTCCATGGGGGCCGCCGCACATGATGGCGGCGATGGTGCTGGGCAAGGACGTGCTGCCGTCGATGGGCACTTGGGCGCCAATGGACCTGAAGATCGTGATGATTGCGATGATGATCCATTTTCCGGTGTCGATCATTTATGGCCTGATCGGCGCATGGCTGATGCACCGCTCCGACCTGGCAGGCGCGGTCATGATCGGTGCGGCACTCGGCTTGGTGATCTATATCGTCAATTTCTACTTGGTCGCGCCGATGGCGTTTCCGTGGTTTGCGATGGGACGCAACTGGATCGGCGGCTTCAGTCACCTGATGTTCGGTGCGATTCTCGGGGTCGCCTACATCGCGCTGAGAAGGCCGAAGCTGACGCAGCGCTAAGCGCGGCTGCCAGGCCGTGGATCGAACGCGACACCGAAGGAGTACGCCAGCGCTTCTCCCGTGCACAGTCGCGCGGGAGAAGCCGCAACAGCGCTGGTTTTCCGACAGTCCGGGAACGGTCGCCGAAGCCCGGCCGGGGTCCGGCACCGCAGGCGTTACC
>PEUI01000389.1:494-2720 GCA_002785585.1 Lysobacterales bacterium CG02_land_8_20_14_3_00_62_12 | reverse complement strand
TGAAACCCTTTGCGCAACGAAGCAGACGGGGCAAAAGACCAGCAAGATGGCACCTTTAATGATTTACAACGCCTAACTCCTTCATGCCAAGCAGGGGTGACTTTATGAATGTCCTGGTGATCGACGTCGGCGGCTCGCATATCAAGTTCCTCGCCAGCGGGCACGACGAAGCGCGCAAGTTCGACTCCGGGCCGGAGATGAGCGCTGGGCAGATGGTGTCCGGGGTCAAGGCACTGGTCGGGGACTGGAAGTACGCGGCGGTGTCGATCGGCTATCCGGGCCCGGCACGCTGCGATCACGCCGTGTCGGATCCGCCCAACCTCGCGCCGGGCTGGGTCGGTTTCGACTTCCAGGCCGCGTTCGCCCGCCCGGTCAAGCTGATCAATGACGCCGCCATGCAGGCGCTGGGCAGCTACTGCGGTGGCAGGCTGCTGTTCCTGGGTCTGGGCACGGGGCTGGGCTCGGCGATGGTGGTGGATGACACGGTCGTGCCGATGGAGCTGGCCCACCTGCCCTACAAGAAGGGCAGCTTCGAGGATTACGTGGGCGCCGACGGCATGGCGAAACGTGGCAAGAGCAAATGGCGCAAGCACGTCGCCGACGTGGTCGCCCAACTGGTCGCCGCGTTGCAACCCGATGATGTGGTGCTCGGCGGCGGCAACGTGGAGCAGCTCAAGCAACTGCCGCCGGGTTGCCGCGCCGGCGACAACGCCAACGCGTTCGTGGGCGGATTCCGTCTGTGGGCGGATCCCACGGCGCCGCGACGATAAAGCAGTGGGCGGCCAAGGCGGCTGCGACTGCTGCAAGTAGGGTGGATAAGCGCCGCGCATCCACCAAAACCGGCATCCAGAGCGCAACATACAAGGATGGAAGTAGGGTGGATAAGCGCAGCGCATCCACCATTCATCGGATCGCGGGCGGTAGATGCGCTGCGCTCGAATTTGGAGTGCGGGAGCTTGCTCCCGCTTTGCTGTTTGCTGCGACGGTTTGAAAGGGAGACTCTTTCGCTTTGCTCCTCTCCCCCGCAAGCGGGGGAGAGGTCGGGAGAGAGGTGCTCTTGATCTGGCATTTGGTGTGCGGTCTGGCCTAAAAATCAAAGCCCAAAGCCCCTCTCCCCAACCCCTCCCCCGCAAGCGGGGGAGGGGCTCTAAAGCTGCTCCCGGATTTTGCGAGAACAGCGGCGGCAAGCCGCCGCACTCCAAAGCGAGCGAACTGGATGCGTACGCTTCCGCACCGACCACGGTGGCGGGCGCGGTCACAGTGAAGCCCCTTTCGCAGCGATGCTGTTGGTGATGAAGATTGTCGAAACTAGCCTATGGGTGAGCGGGGCGCTGTTGATCGCGCTGTACTGCTTGGCGCTGGTCTGGGGTGAATCGGCGCGCCAGCAGGGCATCGCGGCATTTGACGAACACAAACAGCAGCAGGCAACTGCCGCTCGATCATCGCCGCTCGCCAGCATTGCGGCGGCACGACTGGCGCACACGCTGCCGGCGTCGATGACGCCAGCGCTGGTGCCGCAATCCATCGGCGCGCACTGGAGTGCGCCGGTGACCGCCACCGACGCCGACGTGATTGCAGTATTGCGGATTGCACGCATCCAACTGGAAGTCCCGGTCGGTGCGAACACGACTGAGCCCGTTTTGTTGCGCGGAGCGGGACTGATCGCCGGCACGGCAGCGCCGGGCAGTGTCGGCAACGTATCGATCGCGGCGCATCGCGACACTTTCTTTCGTGGCCTGAAGGATGTCGTCATCGGTGATCTGATCGAACTGGAAATGTTGGACCGCAGCGACTCCTATCGTGTCGCTGCGTTGTCGGTGGTGAAACCCACCGACGTCTATGTTCTCGCCGATACCGGGGAGGCAGCGCTCACACTGGTGACCTGCTACCCGTTCTATTTCGTCGGGAATGCGCCGCAGCGCTTCATTGTGCGAGCGGTAGCAAACGTTGTTCACCCGCAACCCCCCAGGAGATAGACATGAAAACGCTAAAAGCCACTCGTCTCACACTCAGCTTGCTCGGCCTCGCCATTGCTGGCGCCGTGGCCGCACAGCAACCCGCAACCGATTTCCCGACGGAACGCACCAAGCCCGCCAGTTGCGATGACTTCAAATGGAACGTTGACATGACGCGCGAACATCCGCGCGTGATCGACGCTTGTCAGGAAGCGGTCACCGCCGACGGCTCGACCTGGGCGCGGCTGGCAGCACGCTTTGTCAGAGTGCA
>PEUI01000389.1:0-486 GCA_002785585.1 Lysobacterales bacterium CG02_land_8_20_14_3_00_62_12 | reverse complement strand
GCCAGGTCGTGTTCAGTGTCCGCGACAAGAACGACCGCGTCATCGAACAAGTGACCATGGAACCGGCGCCCGGCCAGGTCGCCTACATTGATGATCGCGCCACCGAGTTCAACCGATTGAGCACCACCGACAACATCAATTTGTACGTACCCGAGGGTGAGTACGGCTACGCCACGCAACCGGTTGCGAAGGCACGTTTCGCCCGCGTGCTGCCGGTGGTCGCTGCTACCGCACCGTCGGCCGAATCGGCACCGGCGGCACCCCCAGTGCGAGCGGTGGCGAGCGAGCAACCCTTGCCGTCACGGCTGCCGGCCACCGCGAGCCTGCTGCCGTGGCTAGCGTTCACTGGTGTATTGCTGATGTTCGGTGGCCTGACTATGCGCCTGCGTCGCAAACTGTAATCGGGAAAATTACCCTGCTTAGGCGTCGCGCAGAAATAACTTGCGCAGATTGCGCCGGACTTTCGTTCGCCTGCAAGGCGCACAA
>PEUI01000294.1:376-1329 GCA_002785585.1 Lysobacterales bacterium CG02_land_8_20_14_3_00_62_12 | reverse complement strand
CTTTGTGCGCCTTGCAGGCGAACGAAAGTCCGGCGCAATCTGCGCAAGTTATTTCTGCGCGACGCCTAGGTCGGCTCCCACAAGACCTTGTAGAGGTCGACTCGGCGATTATTCCGGATCGTAATCGAGGATCGGCGAGAGCCAGCGTTCGGCTTCGGCCAGCGTCCATTGTTTGCGCCGGGCGTAGTCGCTGACTTGTTCACGATCAATGCGACCGACGACAAAATACTGGCTCGCTGGATGCGAAAAATAGAAGCCGGAAACCGATGCCGCCGGGTACATGGCGTAGTTCTCGGTGAGCCGCACGCCAATGTTTGCCTCGGCGTCGAGCAGGGCAAACAGCGTGGCTTTTTCGCTGTGCTCGGGGCAGGCCGGGTAGCCAGGTGCGGGGCGAATGCCGCGATAGGCCTCGTCGATCAATTCGCTCGCACTGAGGGTTTCTTCGGCGGCGTAGCCCCAGAGTTCGCGCCGCACTTTCTGATGCAGGGCTTCGGCCAGCGCTTCGGCCAGTCGATCCGCGAGCGATTTCAGCAGGATCGCACTGTAGTCGTCGTGTTCGGCTTCGAAGCGGGCGACATGGGATTCGATCCCTTCCCCGGCGCTGACCGCGAAGCCACCGATCCAGTCGCGTTGGCCGCTGGTTGCCGGCGCGATGAAATCCGCCAGACAAAGATTCGGCCGCTCGACCGGTTTGTCGGCTTGTTGCCGGAGAAAATGCAAATGCGTATTTGCCGGCACGGACGGGTCGGTGAGCACCACGTCATCGCCGACGCTCGCGGCGGGCCAGAGCCCGACCACGGCACGCGCTTTCAGCCAGCCCTCAGCCACGATGCGATCAAGCATGGCGCGTGCATCTTGATAGAGCTTGCGGGCTTCGCCGCCGACCACCGCGTCATCGAGAATGGCGGGATAGCGACCGGCCAATTCCCAAGTCTGAAAAAACGGCGTCCAAT
>PEUI01000294.1:0-330 GCA_002785585.1 Lysobacterales bacterium CG02_land_8_20_14_3_00_62_12 | reverse complement strand
TCCCAAGTCTGAAAAAACGGCGTCCAATCGATGTAGGTCAGCAAGTCCGCCAGCGGCCAATCGGCAAATACGCTGATACCGGGTTGTTGTGGCGGCGGTGGCTGGTAGCTGGCCCAGTCGGGTTGGTAGCCATGGGTACGAGCGTGACCAAGCGCGACCAGCTTCTTGGCGCCGCTGCGGTCCTGGTAACGCGCGCGCACTTCGGCGTAGTCGGCGCGTATCGTGGCCATAAAGGCGGTGCGGCGTTCCGGGCTGATCAGGTTCTGCGCCACGCCGACCGCGCGTGAAGCATCTTTGACCCAGACCGTGGCGGCGTCGTGGCAGGGTTCG
>PEUI01000010.1 GCA_002785585.1 Lysobacterales bacterium CG02_land_8_20_14_3_00_62_12 | reverse complement strand
AGCACAGCGGCGGCAAGAGCCGCCGCACGCCAAAGTGGCATAGCGCTGCTCGCAGCTAGTTCGGCGCCACCGTCCAGGTGCTGGAATAGGCCGGGGCGCAGGGACCGTTCTGAACTTCGGCGCGAAACTGGGTGGTGCGGGTGAGTTTGTCGAAGGTCCAGGTGTCGGTCTGGCTATCTTCCACTTGCCAGCGTTCGCCAGCGTTGGTCGAGTGTTCCCATTGGCGGACGCTGCCGATGGCTCCGGTCAGAGCCAAAACACCGGCGCTCGCGGCCACCGGTCCGGTCAAAGTGCCGCCCTGGCTCGCTGCAAAATGAATGGCCAGATGTCCGCTCAAGGCGTTGTTGTCGGGCTTGGCGTCGCCAGCAATTCTGGCCGTCGCGTCGATGCGATGCGGGCCCGGCACCGACAAATCGGCGGTGCCATGAAACGTGTAAGTGAATACGGCGTCGGTCGGCAATGGCGCCGCCAAGGTGACCGGCTCGACCACGGGCGCGCCCGCATTGATCGCAAAACTGACCTCGAAGCGCGTGCCGGTCGGCAAAGCATCGCCGTGATTGAACAGTTTCAACGTCACTTTTTCGTTGCTACCGAGCACGCAGGCACTGACTGGGGCGGTGATGATGGCGACCGAAAGATCGGTGGCGGCGTGGCCGCCAGCGGCAATGATCAGCAAGCCGATGGTGGCAACAGCTTGGCGGCGTGGTCGGCTCATGGTGACTGCTGGCTTGATCGGTGGCGGCGGTGAATGATAGCTCGGGCAGCGCCCCCCGATCCGCTTGGCCGCGGCCACCATCGACGATGACGCCGCTCAAGGTGGCTGCCGCCACCGATCAGAACCCTGCCGGCGTCATCGTCAGCGTGGTGTCGTCCAAATTTTTCAGCAGCTCGGCATAGGCTTGGATCGGCGGTAGTTCATAGCGAAAAAAGAACTGGCAGGCGGCGAGCTTGCCTTGATAGAAGTGGTGGTCGTTGGCCGCTGCGGTCGGCAGGGCGCGCGCTGCGACTAGCGCCTGCTGCAACCACATCCAGGCGATCAGACCATGGCCGACCAAGGTCAAATACAGCGAGGCATTGGCAAGCCCCAACCGCACGCGGCCATCGGCCAGACTGGCCGCCAGCACCCGGGTGGTGTCGGCGATGGTGTCGGCGGCTTGCCGCAGACTGGCGGCGAAGCATTGCAGGCCGTCGATCGATTCGGCCGCAGTCGCCGTGGTGTGCAGTTCCGCCAGGATCAGTTGCAGCGCGGCGCCCTGCTCCATCAGCACTTTGCGGCCGAGCAAGTCGATCGCCTGGATGCCGTTACTGCCTTCGTGGATCGGGTTGAGCCGGTTGTCGCGGTAATACTGCTCGACTGGATAGTCGCGGGTGTAGCCGTAGCCACCGAGCACCTGGATCGCCAGATCATTGGCCTTGCAACACCATTCACCCGACCAGGCCTTGATCACTGGCGTGAGCAGTTCCAGTTTTAGTGTGGCCTGGTGGCGCCGCGTGGGAGCCTCCGCTTGCGCCTCGGCGTCGATCAACTGGCCCGCGTAAATGGCCAGCGCAAAGGCGCCTTCGCAATAGCATTTTTGCTGGAGCAGCATGCGCTTGACATCGGCGTGCTCGATCAACGCCAGCGGCTTGGACAACGGGTCTTTTTGATCGGGATGCCGGCCCTGGCGACGTTCTTTGGCATAGCGCAGCGCATAGCGATAGCCGGCCATGCCCTGCATGATCGCGCCCATGCCAACGCCGATGCGGGCTTCATTCATCAGTTGAAACATCTGCCGCAGACCTTGGTGCGGCGCGCCGACCAGTTCGGCAACGCAGTTGCCACTCTCACCCAATTTGAGAAAGGTGTTGACGATGCCGCGATGGCCCATCTTGTGATTAAGCCCGGCCAGTTGCACGTCATTGCGCGTCCCCAAACTGCCGTCGTCATTGACCAGAAACTTCGGCACGACAAATAGACTGATGCCCTTGACACCCGCCGGGCCGCCGGGGATTTTGGCCAGCACCAGATGCACGATGTTTTCGGCTAATTCGTGATCGCCGCCCGAGATCCACATCTTCTGGCCGATCAGGCGATAGCTGCCGTCGGCCTGCAGCTCGGCGCGGGTGGTCAGGTCGCCAAGCGATGACCCGGCCGCGGGTTCGCTCAGACACATGGTGCCGAGGAAACGGCCCGCCAGAATGGGTTGTCGGTAGCGACGTTGCTGCGCGGCGGAGCCGCAAGCCTTGAGCAGATTGGCCACGCCGCGCGCCAGCAACGGGTAACCGGTGGTGGCCACGTTGGCCGCCAGAAACATCGCATCGCTGAGCAAGGCCAGCGTGTAGGGCAATTGCATGCCGCCCTCGTCCGCGTCGGCCAGCAGTGCCGGAAAACCCGCTTCGGCATAGGCATCCAAGGCTTGCTTGACCTCGGCAATGATCTGCACGCGACCTTCGACCAGCTGCGGCTCGTGCAAGTCCGAGGCGCGATTGTGCGGAGCGAACTTTTCCAGCGCCAGCCGCTGCGACAAATCCAGCACACTCTGAAAAATCTCCAGACTATGCCCGGCGTACCGTGGGTAGGCGAGCAGCGCCGACAGCGGCCACAGCTCATCGGTCACAAACCGCAGGTGTCGCGGATCAATCAGGGGAGAAGTCATCGCTCAGGCCAGAGGATTACTCAGCTTCAGTCCGGCAAAACGCTGAAAATCCTTATCAACACTGGCCACAGTGGCCCGGTAAGCAAGCGCCAGACCGGCGATTTGCGCGTCGGTACACAAATTACCGGCAACGCCACCATCACGCAGAAGACGCAGGCTATGGGCAAAACTTTCCGGGGTAGTGAACAGCAGCCGCGCGTTGGCGGTCGCCAACCACTGTTCGACCAGGGTGATTGCTTGCTCGGCAGACATCGGCTTGGGCACGATGCGCTGCTGCGTCACGATGCGCACAAACCCGATCAGCACGACCTCGGCAAAACCAACTTCGTCATCGCCATTGAGCAGGGCTTCGAACCAGGCCGCGGCGGCGCGATGCATCGGTGCACTGCGGTTGTAGGCGTAGACCAACAGATTGGTATCGACGATGACCATCACGCCTTTTTGCGGCGACGCTTGATGGCTTGGAAGTCGGCCACCGCCAGTTCATCGATGAGCCGATTAAAGCTGGTCGGGTCACGCGTGGCATCCCAGCCCAGGTCCATCGGTTTGACCTTGAAAGCGGTGCGCGGCCTAGCCTCTGGGGCACAAAGCCCGCGCCGCAAGGCGTCATTCACCACTGTCTTGAAGGGCTTTTTGGAGCGCGCGATGGCGTCTTGCAACAAGCGCGCGACATCCGGGTCGATGGTGAGGGTAGAACGCATCATGATCTCTCGAATTGACCCACTTTCGGCATCATAGCATTGCCTATTCAACCGATATGCCGCCTCAGCGCCCCTGGAACTGTGCCTGGCGGCGCTCGCCAAAAGCGCGGATCGCTTCCTGCATATCTTCGGTCCCAAGCAACGCCGGCAACGCCGGCATCAGTGCCGCCAGCGCGGCTGGACTGCCAGCGCTGCGCGCCAGTCTCGATGACGCCAGCACGGCCTGTACGCCGAGCGGCGCCGCCGCCGCAATTTTTTCGGCGATGGCGATGGCTACTGTCAATTGCTCGCCGGCTTCAACCAGGGATTGCACAAAGCCCATGCGGTAGGCTTCGGCACCATCGAACTCGTCGCCAGTCAGCAAGTAACGCTGGGCATTACCCCAGCCGATTTCTTGCATCAATCGCACCGTGGCGCCGCCGCAAGGAAAGAATCCGCGCAATACCTCCAACTGGGCAAAGCGCGCAGTTCGCGCCGCCACGCGAATGTCGGCGGCCAACATCAACTCCACCGCCACCGTAAAGCTGACGCCCTGCGCGGCGACCACGATCGGTTTGCGGCAGCGTCGGCAGGGGTCCAATCCAAATGGCTCGATGGCACCTTCGGCGAGTTCGGCCAATTTTCCCTGCGCCAACACCGGCGCCCACTGCGTCAAATCCAGCCCGGCAGTGAAGTGTTCGCCGTGGCCGAACAAAACCCCACAACGCAACTCGGCATCGCGGTCCAATTCGCCGTAGGCGGAGGCCAGCGCCAGGTAGGTATCGACATCGAAAGCATTGCGCTTTTCCGGGCGATTGAAGCCCATCAGCAAAACGTGGCCACGGCGTTCCAGGGTGAGTTTGCTGTCGGTCATCGGTGATCCTGAGAGATATTATTTGAACAGACCAGCGCCATGACGTCGCGCTCCGCTGCTGCTATAAATGGCCGCAGTCTTGCTACTGAGAGCGCCACTGCCATGCCCGATCCATTGAACGCCAGCCACTCCTGCATCGCCCTGGCGGTGCTGATCGCACTCGCGTCAGGCGGCTGCTCCAATGAGCAAGTCTATGACACCGGCCAATCCTGGCAACGCGAACAATGCGACCGCATCATGGATCGCTTCGAACGCGAACGCTGTCTGGCCAGCAACAGCCAATCCTACGAGGACTATCAGCGCCAGCGCGCGGCCGACAAAACCGCTGAGCCGCATTGAGGCCGGTCCACTGCCAGGCGCTCGGCGAGTATGTGATCTGGATGGAGCGCAGCCAGATCCGGGGATAGCGCGGTGCTGGGCTGAAACTAGCCTACGGCACTGCACTAACTTTCATGCAGCAGAGGGGTAATCGCTGCCGATGATGAAAGACACGGTGCCGGTGCGATGTCGCGCAAGGGCAAAGGTCGTGAAAAGATTTGATGGCACTGACCGCGAAACCTGACCACCCAAAAACCGCGCTCCGCCTCCGGCTTGGTTGGGCATTGCTGCGCTTAGGCGTTGCGCAAAAATAA
>PEUI01000069.1:8860-17280 GCA_002785585.1 Lysobacterales bacterium CG02_land_8_20_14_3_00_62_12 | reverse complement strand
GCTAGACGCGACGGCTGTGTCGCCAGTAGCCCAGCGCGATCAGCAGCGCCAAACCGAATAGGCCAAACGCATTCAGGCTGGGAATACTGCTGACGGCGAGTACCGCGGCAATCGCGACGACCAGGCTGCTGGTGTTGTTGGCGGGATTGGGGTCGCCACCGCTTTGCGCGTCGTCGCTGATGCTGGCGGTGTTGCTGATCGTGGTGACGCCAGCCGGCAGCACGGCATCGACCAGCAGCGTCCATTGGCTACTGGCAGTTTGCCCGTCGTCCAGCGTGCCCACGGCCAAGCTGCACACCGCGCCGGCCAGGTTGTTCGGCGCACAGCTCCAACCCGGACTGCTGCTGGCGCTAACGAATTGGCTGTTGGCGGGTACCGTATCGGTAAGCACAACGCCGCTCGCACAGCCTCCCGGCCCGATCAATTTTGCGCTCGGGCCAGCTGGCGGTGGCGCGACCAGGTTGCAGGCGTAATCCAAGGTATAAACCAGCGTGCCACCGGCTGCGACGCTGCTGCTGGCACCGCTCAGGCTCAGGCTCAGGCTCAGGTCGGGCGGGTTTGCCGTGCCGGGTTCGGACCAAGCGATGTGGTCGATCTCGTAACCGCCCGAGGTATGCGAAATAAGTACTCGCGAAATACCGGCCGGATCGTTGACTCCAAAAAAGCGATCCTCCGCCGTGGTGCCGAGAATGCTGGCATCACCGACAAGCACGGGGCCAATGGTGCCCAGGCTGACGTTGGTAGGGCCGAAGGCTTCGAAGGTGACATTGGCATTGGTGCCGCCATCGGTCCAGACCAGACTCACCGCCGTTGGAAACGGAGCGGCAAAACTCACCTCCACTGGCGAAAAGGAAAACGCACTGTGGCCATTGCTGCCAGAGCCATCGATCGTGCCGTCATCAGCATCCACCGAATCGGTTGGACCACCGGGGCCGACGACCCCAGCGCTGACGGTGAGTCGCGGATCGATCAATCCGTCCTCAAAGTCTTCCAGCAGGACTGGCCCGTTGCCAAAGCCAGCCGGACGATCCGCCACGCTCAGGTAAGGGGTGTCGCTGAAAAAAAACACGGCCTGGGCTTGCACAGTGGTTAACGGCAGGGCGATCAAGCACAGTAGGCACGCCAGTCGGCGGCGGGTTGGGTAGAGATTGGTCATCATCGGGTTACTCCAGTGGGGCGATGGCGGGGTGCCAAAGTGAGTAACCCGGTTTGGCGGGAACTCCCGCCAAGGGTCGGCGAATCGCTGCCCGCGTCAGCGGCCGGGGCGCCTACTGCGCTGCCAGGCTGGCGCGCATTTCGCGCACGCGCAGGGTGCGCGGATGATCGTTGCCGAGCGCTTTGGCGAGGATCGCCTCGGCATGCGCGTAGGCGGCATCGGCCAGCGCCGGACGTTGCAGCGCTTGCAAAGTCTGCGCTCGACCGGCTTCGAACAGGCCAAGCTGCCAGGCGTCCGCGCCGATGACTTCGGCCGCGCTGGCGCAAACCCGGTCGTGCATTTGCAAGGCCTCGGCGAGACGCCCTTGCTTGCGATACAGGCCGGCGATGTTGTGCATCAGCGCCAGCGTGTCTGGGTGGCGCTCACCGGTCAACTGGATTTCAATCGCCAGCGTGCGTTCGTACCATTGTGCCGCCTGCTGCAATTGGCCCGACAGTGATAGCAGCAGACCGAGGTTGCTCATCGAGTTGCGGGTGAGGTGGTGGGACTCGCCATAAGCGGTCTCGCGCAGCGCCAACGCTTCACGGAACAAGGGCTCGGCGAGTGCGAAACGACGCTGCTCCTGATAGACGGTGGCGAGTTCGTTGATCGTCATCACGGTTTCTGGGTGGCTGTTGCCGAGCACGCGCCGACGCCGTTGGAGCACGTCTTCAAGCGTAGTCGCGGCCTCGTCAAAGCGACCGAGATGGCGCAGCAACAAACCGCGGTCATGCAGCAGTCCCAGCCGCTCGGGGTGCTGGCTGCCAATCGCGACCGGCAAGTCCGCCAACAACGCATCAATCAACGCCAACGCGGCGGCATGATCCCCTTGCATCAACAACGCTTGCGACAATTGACGGGTCGGGCCAATGCTGCGGGCCGCTACCGAATCCGTTGCCGCGAAGTACGGGTTCAGAATCGCCGCCGCCGCGGCGTAGTCGCCGCGTTGGTAAGCGAGCCGGGACCGCAGTTGGTCGCGCTGCAAGGGATCGGCAGCGCTAGCGCGGTCGAGCAAACTCGCGGCGGCGTCGAGCTGGTCCCGATCGATCAATATGTCGGCCAACGCCAACTGCAGCGGTGCGGTTTGCGTTGGTGCTTTTGGGTCCGCCAGCGTCAGCGCGGCGCGCGCCTGCTGCTCGGCCAAGTCGCTGACACCCAGCGCTTGATACAAACGTGCCAAGGTGGTGTGCAGCGCGATTTGTTCTTGCGGAGAATCTTTGAAGCGCGCACTGACTTGCGGCGCGGCGCGATCCAGCGCCTGGCGCACGGTCATTTCGTGGCCGGGCATCGCCGCCGGATCGGCGGCGGCGAGTAAATCGTCTTCGACGAACGCCAGCACCGCGCTGGTCACCCGCGCGCGTTCATCGGCGCGGTCGCGCTCGGCACGAATGCGCCAAATCGACCAGCTGACGAAACCGATCATCGCGAGCAGCAGCATCGACGCCACGGCGCTACCGAGGCGGTGACGCGCAAGCAGTCGACCGAACAGATACGTGGGTGTATGCCGCCGTGCGCTGATCGGGCGGGTCGCCAGAAACGCCTGCAAATCCGCCGCCAATGCCGCCACTGTGGCATAGCGCGCCTGCGGTTCGGCGGCGGTGGCGTGGCGGATGATGTGTTGCAAATCCAGCGGCACGGCGGCGCTGAGTGGCAACGCTGGTTCGGCGCTGGCGGTCTGTTCGAGCACGGTGGCGTGCTCGGCGGCATCCCGTGCCAGCAGTGCCGCCAGCAGGCAACCGAGCTGATAGATATCTGCCGCCACCGTCGGTGCTTCGCCGCGTTGTTGTTCCGGACTGGCGAAGCCGGGAGTGAACGCGCCCGGTGCCGAGGCGTCAGCGCCGACCAGGGCGGCGATGCCGAAGTCGAGCAACTTGGCGCGACCATCGGCATCGACCATCACATTGGATGGCTTGATGTCCCGATGCAGCACGCCGCGGCCATGCGCGTAGGCGAGCGCATCGCAGACATCAAGAAAGCGAGCAAGGCGATCTGCCAACGGCAAAGCGTGCCGCACGCAATGGCGATCAAGGGTATCGCCTTCGATCAATTCCATCGCCAGCCAGGGCCGACCGTCATCGCGCTGGCCGCCATCGACCAAGCGGGCGATATGCGGATGACGCAGCTCCGCCAGAATCTGCCGTTCGCGTCGGAACAGCGCTTCACTGAGGGTACCGGCGCCGCGCGGCAGCCATTTCAGCGCTACCTGCTGCTGGTACTGGCCATCGTTGCGCTCGGCCAGCAACACCACGCCCATGCCGCCACGGCCAAGCTCGCGCACGACGCGGAACAGACCAACCTGGGTTCCGGGCGCGGGCACCTCATCGACCGTCGCCAGCAAGTCGCGGAACAGGGCGCCCGCCAGCAACCGCCCGGGCTCTAGTAAGTCCAGTGGATTCATCCAACATGCCTCGGGCCCGCCCTCTGGATCAATACCCGAATGCGTCCCAATGCCCGCCATCGGTTAGGCCGCCAAAAATTGTGCGAGTCGGCTGCGCGCATCCGCCCACAGACGCTGCGTCGTGCGCAGCGACTCGCCGAGCGCTGCTGCCGTTTCCTGCTCACCAAGGCCGGCGAACACGCGACATTCGACCACGCGCACCAGCCGCGCATCCTCCCGCTCCAGTTGCTGCAAGGCGCGATCAAGATCAATCAGCGATGCCGCCTCGGCGGCCACTTCGGCATCGGCAGCGTCGAGTTCGGTATGCACCGCACCAGCACCACGCTTCTCGGCGATGCGGTCGCGGGCATGGTTGAGCAACAACTGGCGCATGGCACGCGCGGCCAAGGCAAAAAAATGCGCGCGATTGTGGACGCCATCGGCGCCACCGCGCTCCAGCCGCAGGTAACACTCGTGCACCAGCGCGGTCGGGTTAAGCGTGGCGCTGGCACCACCGAGCACGCCGCGGGCGATCCGCTTCAGATCGTCGTAGACCAGCGCGACCGCCTGATCCCAGGCGCGGTCGTCGCCGGCACGGGCTTTGTCGAGTAGTTCGGTAACCTGGCTCATCGCATCGGCCGCCCTCGTGATGGGCGATGATAACCACCGGTGGTGTCAGTGGCGAAGCCTTTGGGACCGAGCGCAACCGGTCGCCGTGGTGGAGCGAGAGCGCCCGCCGGTCCGGGGGTGCTCGCGTCGCACTCACGCTGGTCGGTGCATCGGCACCAGTACCCGGACTGGCCAAAAAAACGCTGGCAACGGTTGATCTGCATCAATCCGCACACGGGCTTTGGAATGCTATCCTCGCGGCCGTTGATTGGGGCTGCAGCGATGAACCAAATCCAACTTGAACGCCGCCACGAACGCTTGGCGTTTTTGTTTTTGAGTGTGCTGCTCGCGCCGATCCTTGCGGTGGCGGTGGTCGCCGGTTGGGGCTTCGTCGTTTGGGCATTCCAGATGATCGCCGGGCCACCGGGTGCGCCGTTGTGAACTGGCATATCGCCAGCCTGGTGGTGCGCTGCCACCCGGACCGAACCGCAGCCTTGCGAGCCCACTTCGACCGCGCGCCGGAGTGCTGTGTGCGCGCCGCGGAGAACGGTCGCCTGGTGCTGTTGGTCGAAGGCGAAAACGAATTTCTGTTGGCGGATCGTTTCGAGGCGATCCGCGCCACGCCCGGCGTGCTCGCCGCCGATCTGGTCCATCACGAAATTGATACCGATGAGGTAGCAGATGATCTCCACGCGCCGTGATTTTATTCGTGCCAGCGCTGCCGCCACCGCCGCCGCGGTGGCGGGCATTCCGCTGTTTGTCGAGGCCAGCAATATCGTTACCGACCGCGCCGCAACCGCGCTCAAATGGAGCAAAGCGCCGTGCCGGTTCTGCGGTACCGGCTGCGGCATCAATGTGGCGGTGAAGGAGGGTCGCGTGGTGGCCACCCACGGCGACATTCACTCCGAGGTCAACCGTGGCTTGAACTGTGTGAAAGGCTATTTCCTGTCCAAGATCCTGTACGGCGCTGATCGGCTGACGACGCCGCTATTGCGGATGAAAGATGGCAAGTTCGACAAACAGGGCGAGTTTGCACCGGTATCCTGGGAGCAGGCGTTCGACCAGATGGCGGCGCAGTTCAAGCGCGTATTGAAGGCCAAGGGGCCGACCGCGGTCGGTATCTTCGGTTCTGGCCAATGGACCATCTGGGAAGGCTATGCGGCCAACAAATTGTTCAAGGCCGGCCTGCGCTCCAACAATATCGATGCCAACGCGCGGCATTGCATGGCCAGCGCCGCGATGGGTTTCATGCGCACTTTTGGCATGGACGAACCGATGGGATGCTACGACGATATCGAAGCCGCCGACGCCTTCGTGCTGTGGGGTTCGAACATGGCCGAGATGCACCCGATCCTGTGGACCCGGGTGACGGATCGCAAGCTGTCCAACCCGGCGGTAACCGTGGCGGTGCTGTCCACTTTCGAGCACCGCAGTTTTGAGCTCGCCGACATTCCGATCGTGTTCACGCCGCAGACCGATCTGGTGATCCTGAATTACATTGCCAACCACATCATCCAATCGGCTGCGGTCAATCACGATTTCGTGGATCGGCACACCCGATTCAAGCAAGGCGTAACCGACATTGGCTATGGTCTGCGGCCGCAGCACCCGCTGGAAGTCAACGCCACCGATGCCGGTGATCCCAACCGCGGCAGCGACATTGATTTCGCCCAGTTTGCGGCATTTGTCCGGCCCTACACGCTTGCCTACGCGGCCAAGATGAGTGGCGCCGATCCGGGTTGGCTGCGGCAATTGGCCGAACTTTATGCCGACCCGAAACGCAAGGTGGTGAGTTTTTGGACGATGGGGTTCAACCAGCATACGCGTGGCGTGTGGGCCAACAACATGGTCTACAACATCCATTTGTTGACTGGCAAAATTGCGACTCCGGGCAATTCACCGTTTTCGCTGACCGGGCAGCCGTCGGCCTGCGGCACCACCCGCGAGGTCGGCACCTTCAGCAACCGCCTACCCGCCGACATGGTGGTCACCAATCCGGCGCATCGCGCGCGCGCCGAGCAAATCTGGCGGCTACCCGCCGGCACCATCGTGGAAAAACCCGGTTTGCACGCGGTCGCCCAAAATCGGGCGCTCAAGGACGGTTCGCTCAATGCCTATTGGGTGCAGGTCAACAACAATATCCAGGCGGCGGCGAATTCGACCGAAGACGCGATGCCGGGCTATCGCAGTCCGGACAATTTCATCGTCGTCTCCGATGTCTATCCCACGGTGACGGCGATGGCTGCCGATCTGATCCTGCCGGCCGCCATGTGGGTGGAAAAGGAAGGCGCTTATGGCAACGCCGAGCGTCGCACCCAGTTCTGGCATCAACTGGTGGATGCCCCGGCACAGGCACGATCCGATCTGTGGCAGTTGCTGGAGTTCTCCAAGCGCTTCACCACCGATGAAGTCTGGCCGGAGGCGCTGCTCGCGGCCAATCCGGACTATCGATCCAAAACGCTGTTCGAAGTGTTGTTCAAGAACGGCAAGGTCGATCAATTCGGTGTCGATCAGATCGAAGCCGGCTATGCCAACGCGGAATCGGCGGCGTTCGGTTTTTACGCACAAAAAGGCCTGTTCGAGGAATACGCCGAGTTCGGTCGTGGCCACGGTCACGACCTGGCCGATTTTGATGCCTATCACCAGTCTCGCGGGTTGCGCTGGCCGGTGGTCAAAGGCGAGGAAACGCGCTGGCGCTATCGTGAAGGTAGTGATCCTTACGTGAAGGCCGGTGAGGGTTTCAATTTCTACGGCAACGCCGATGGCAAGGCGGTGATCTGGGCCCTGCCGTACCAGCCGCCAGCAGAACTGCCGGATGCCGAATACGATCTTTGGCTTTCTACCGGCAGGGTACTCGAACACTGGCATTCCGGCTCAATGACGATGCGCGTTCCGGAACTGTATAAGGCGATGCCGCAGGCGGTAATTTTCATGCACCCGGATGACGCCAAGGCACGCGAACTTCGGCGTGGGCAAGAAGCACGGGTGATCTCTCGCCGCGGCGAAGTGCGTGCGCGGATCGAGACCCGGGGCCGCAATCGGCCACCGCGGGGGCTGATCTTTGTGCCTTGGTTTGATGCCAGCGTGCTGATCAACAAGGTCACACTGGACGCGACCGATCCGATTTCCAAGCAGACCGACTACAAGAAATGCGCGGTCAAAGTGGTCAAAGTCTAGAGGAGCTGCGATGCGACCGATCCGTTTTTTTGCCTTGGTGATGATCCTGCTGGCGGGCGTATTGCTCGGCCGCAGCTGCGGTTCGACGCCCCCGTCCAGCGCCACCAGCCCGAGCGTCGGCAGTGTGGCGGTGCCGCCCAAGCTGCAGCTGACGCCCTCGTTCGACCCGTTGCGGCGTGGCGCCGATTTGCTCACCGAGCCGGTGGCGTTGCCACTGGCGCGGGTCGAAAACGTCGATCTCAAGCGGGCGCGCAGTTACCCAATGCAGCCACCGACGATTCCCCATGCCATCGATGGTTATCAGATTGACCAGAATGCCAATCGCTGCATGCTCTGTCACAGCCAGGCCAACGCTGCTGGTTTTCAAGCGCCGCCGGTAAGCGTCACCCACTACATGGACCGCGATGGCCAGGTGTTGGCGGAGATTTCGCCGCGCCGCTACTTCTGCGAACAATGCCATGTGGTACAGACCGACGCGGTGATGCTGGTCGGCAACCAATTCGTCGGTAGCGACGACATCCTTGCGCAGCCCGCCAGCGGCGATCGCGGCAAGCGATGAAGCTGCCCACCCGCGATCACTTGCGCCGCGTCTGGCGAATTTTCAACGCGCCTAGCCGACACTACAGCCTGATGTTTCTGACGCTGGGTGGTTTCATCGCTGGCGTGGTGTTCTGGGGCGCCTTCAATACGACACTGGAAGCGACCAACACCGAGTTGTTTTGTACCTCCTGTCACGAGATGCAGAACAACGTGTTTGCCGAACTCAAGCGCACCATCCATTACAGCAATCGTTCCGGGGTGCGCGCCAGCTGCCCGGATTGCCACGTACCGCACCAGTGGACCAACAAGATCGCGCGCAAGATGCAGGCCTCCAAAGAGGTTTGGGGGAAAATCTTCGGCACCATTGCGACCCGCGAAAAGTTTCTGCGCAAACGCCGGGAACTGGCCGAACACGAATGGGCAAGGCTCAAGGCCAATGACTCGCTGGAGTGCCGCAATTGCCACAACTACAACGCCATGGACATCACCCGTCAGAGTCCGCGCGCCGGCGCCATCCACGAG
>PEUI01000069.1:0-8804 GCA_002785585.1 Lysobacterales bacterium CG02_land_8_20_14_3_00_62_12 | reverse complement strand
CCAACTGCCGGATATGGCGGGCGTACCGCAGGGCTGAATACGGCGCGAGCGCGGCCGACTTGGAAAACCTGCGGCGCGGCCCCAGCCATGATCGGCAACGGATTCGCTTGCTGCGGCTGATGTTCGCGATTGTCACCGCTGATTGCCTTCGGTCTGCAATCCGCGCCCGTTGATCGGATCGGCGGACTCTGGTGCGGTCGGCGGACTAGACTCGGCGCCAGTGGCTGCGCGCCTGAGCGCTCGTCGGAAAGGGGAGGAAACACCATGACTACCTTGGCCATGACAACCCTGGGTCATTGCGGAGTGCGAACCGTCGTCAGCGGCGTGTTGTTACTGCTGATCGATTGCGCGGCGGCACAACCTTGGCAGTTCGATTTCCAACCCGCCAGCGGCCCGCTCGAAGCGGGCTTTACCAAGGTCACCAGCAGCACCGCTTACAGCGCCGCGCAGGGTTACGGTTTTGTGGTTGCGCCGACCCGCGAAGTCGATGCCAGCGCCAAAACCTGGAATATCTTCGGCCGTATCGTCACCGTCGAACAGGCGATTCCGCCCAGTTTGCTGAGCGATGCCACCCGCGACGGCGTCAGCAGTCCCTCGCCGAGCGGCGGCGACCTGCCGTTTTCGTTTCGCGCCGATCTGCCGCCTGGCTTTTATGATGTGACGTTGTGGATGGGTGACCTGGCGACGCCACGGTTTCGGATTCTGGCCACGGTCAACGGCGTCGACACCACGGTAACGCGGGCTGATATCAACGACCGCCGCGGCGCTTTCGACCAGACCCAGTTCGGCAGTTCGGTGCCGCGGCGGCTGCGGGTCGACGCCAGCGGCGGCAGCATTCTGATCACCCTCGGCCGCGACGATGCGGCGCGCAACGATCCGATTTTCGGTGCCCTCGCCGCCAATGGCGCGGCCAGCCCATGGACCTTCAACCTGGACGAATCGCCGAACAACCCGCCGAGTACCGTGCTGACGGCGACCTTGGTGCCAGCGTTCAGCGGTGCCGCGCTGCAGGCCTTGATGATCGAGCCGGTGAGCGATCCACCGCTGGTCAAAGTCGGCAGCACCCTGACGCTGGAGCAGGCGCCGCCGGATGCTGCCCTGCTGGCCGCGATCAACGATTTCAATCAAGGCAATCTGGCGGCGGCGCTGGCGGGATTCGAATCCTTGAGCGCTCCGGCACTGCTGCCGGCGCGCGCGGCCGGCTTGCTCTGGGTGGCCGGCCACCCGGCCTGGTTCAGCGGCGAAGTGCTCACCAGCGATGGCGAGCAGGCGTTGCTGACCGAGGCCCTGCAACTGCTCGATCAAGTGCTGCTTGCTGATCCTGGCAACGTCCAGGCCGCGCACCTGCGGCTGCAGGCGGCGATGGCGAGCGAGGCCGAACAGTTCCGACGCAAGCTCGGTTATGCCAGCGTCGGTTCGCCGGCGGTCGAGAATCTCGGCCGCTCGGCGGCGCTGGCCGAACAGTTCGAGGCCGATCACCCGTACGCGCGCAAAGGCCAGATTCTTTGGTTGCGCAATCGCGGTGGCCTCGATCCGCTGCGCAATTCGGTGTCTTGGGAGCGCGCACAGTGGAACGCCCAGCAACTGGAGCCGCTCTACGGCGCCGCCAATCCGTTCGTACATCTCTACGCCACCGACCAGTGGGCCAACAGCGGGGCGCCGTGGGCACGGGTGGACTGGAACCAGATTTTCACCAGTGGTCCGGGCTGGGCGCGGCTGCTGGCGGCCAACCTCAATTCCTGGCTCGATCTGTTCGAGTGGTGGACCATCCACCGGCAGTCGCCGGAAGGCGATATCGGCGGCGGCTGGAGCGACGATGTCGAAATCCTGCCATCGTTCGGCTTGATGGCGCTGACCCTGCCGGACAGTTCCGACCTGACCAAGTTGGGTTTCCAGCGCTTCGCCGATGGCATCTGGAACTCCCCGATCATCGATCAAATCGCTGGCTTCCAGGCGCAGTTCGGCGATGTCGAGCACGTCGCCGAGCCGACCGGCAACCTGCTGCACGTCTCGGCCCTGCTCGATTACGGCGATCCGGACCGGATCGAGCGCATGTTGAACAGCGAGCGGACCTTCCGCGACCTGTTTTTGAGCGACCCGATCGATAGCCCATTCGGGCACAGCCACTTTTTAGCCAACATGATGAGTTCGACCAGTATTGACAGCGGCAGCGCGTTCGCTGCCGACCTGCCGCTCAGTGGCCGGGTGACCAATCCGTTTCCGTTCTTGATCTGGTACGCGGCCAACCCCGGCGCCACCCAGCCGTTGGAAGCCTGGGCCCGCTCCTGGCTGGAAGACGCCGGGCGCAGCGACAACGGCAAACCGGTCGGGGTATTTCCGAACGCGGTGTGGACGCCAACCGATGGCATCGGCCTGCCCAGTGGCAACTGGTGGGGTGCAGACAGCAGCCACGGCCAGTTCACGGGCATGCCCATCTACCAGTGGTATCCGTATAGCTTGGCCGGGTTCTTCCACACCTGGACCGGCGATCCGGCGTTTCTGGCGCCGTTCGACGCCGTGCAAAACCACACCAACGCCTGGTTCGGCGCCGGCCAACCGGTCAGCGCCCCCACGCCGCCGGTCGGGCAGGAAAACATCTGGGTCGGCGGCGTACTGAAAGCGTCGGCAGTCGGTGCCATCAGCAACACCCGGCTGCTCACCGGCAGCACCATCAACAGCGCCTACCTCAACAACTTTGCCAGCGGCTACGCCAAGTTGTTGTTGACGCCGACCAGTAGCCTGCCCCTGAACAGTTTGCAGGGGCCAGCGGATAAGTTGATCGCCAAATGGCCGTACAAGACCACCGAAGGGGTGATGACCGACCGCATCCTGGAACCGGGTTGGGCCGACGTGATTTCCTACTACATTGGTGCCGACGTGGTGGCCACCTACGTTGGCATGCCGGCGCAGGCGGTGAGTTGGGGCAACAGCACCCGGTTGTTTGCCGCTGCGGTGACCATGGCCGGCCCGGACCGGTTGGACGCCAGCCTGTACCTGTTCAGTCCGGCCACGCGCAGCATCGATCTGCGGCTCTGGCAACTGCGCACCGGCTTCGACTACACGCTGGAAGTCGGCCCAGCGACAGGACTCGGCTTGGCGCCCAATCCGGTCGCCCAGAGCATCCCGTTCACCCTGGTTCGACGCGGCGATGCGGTCGGCTTCGACTTGCCCGGCAACACCCAATATGCCCTGCGCATCCGCCCGCGCGTGGCCTTGCCGGCGGCCACCCTGCCGCCGGCACCGATGGCCGATCTTGGCATCCATACCCGCGACCTGGCCTTCGACCCAGGCACCGGCACCTTGAGCGTCCGCGTCCACAATATCGGCGCGGTCGATCTAACCAGCATCACCGTCAGCGTTCACGACGGCGCCGATCCGAGTGGCAGCGTGCTTGCCACGCAGAATCTGGCCAGCCTCACCGCCCCGCTCGACCTGGCACCGCGCTTCACCGATCTGGTGTTTCCGGGGCTCGTCGGCAGCAGCGGCACGCTCACCGTGGTGCTCACCGCGCCCGCCGGTAGCGAAGAAGTGACCCTGGACAACAACCACGCCAGCATCGTCGTGGATGGCACCGGCGCGCCGCTGGAACCGCCGATGATCCTGTCGATCACTCCGCCCAGCGCCAGCCCCGGCGCGGTGCTCACTTTGGCCGGTGCCAATTTCGGTGTTGGCCTGGCCGCCCTTGACGCCGGTGTCCCGGCGCCGCCACTCGGCCTCAGCGTGATCGACGCGAACACCGCGCAACTTGCCATCGCCAGCAACCAACCGGCCCCGGCCACCGTGCTGCTGTCGCTGGTCAGCAGCGGCGGACTCGAAAGCAACGTGGTACCGCTTTTGATCGAAGCGCTGGCCGACGCGATGTTTGGCAACGGCTTCGAGGACTGAGCGAAACCGCCCCCGCCCGCCGACGCAGCACCGCAACCGCAGTTGCCCAGCCGCCGCTACGGCAGTAGCGGCGCGCCTTCGAAACCATCGCGAAATTGCGCGGCGCTCACGTTGCACAGCGCTGGCGACAACCCAAGCGCTTGCCAATCGCCGCTGAAATCGGGATACGGGATCAACCCGGAAGCGCGGTTTAGGTAGGCGTCGATCAGCGCCAGCCGGTGCTCGATGTGGCCGCCGGCAGTGGCCGCCAGGTCGCGATTGGCAACGCTGTTGATGAACGCCAGCACGCCGTGCAGGCCGTCGCCAGCGGGCACGCCGGGACCGCCGTCCGGCTGCGCCATCGGCACCAGTTGCGCCGCCTGTTTGAAGCCATGCACCCGGTGCGCCATGCCAGCGGGGCCGAGCCGCCACCACAGCCATCCGAGCCAGGGGTGCACGCTTTCGACTTGATTCGCTTCGGCGCCATAGCCGTGCACGGTGCGGCAGAATTGCAGCAGGCGCGCGCCGAAACCGGGCGCGCTTGGGTCATCACCGGCGAAACCGAGCACGCCGAGATTGTCTTCCTTGTTGATCACTGGAACGATGCGCAGATCCAGGCCCGGATAGCGCGCCAGGTAGTGGCCGGTCAGCTCCGGCGTGTCGAGGCAGCGCGCGGCCGGATCGACCAGGTAGGCGCCGCCACTGACCGCGCACGGCAGGGCGGTCTGATACCAGTCCAGCCGATGCTGGAGATCGGCGAGTTCGGTCGCGTTCTCACGCAATTGGCCCACGGCTTCTTCCCACAGCCGGGTGGTCGGCGAACCCGACATCGGCACCATGGTCAGCCGCGTGCCGCCCTGGCCGAACAGTACGTCGCCAACCCGCCAGGCGTTGTACCAGGTGCCAAAGCCACCAGCGGAACTGCCAGCAAACACAAAATCGACGCTGGCCATATTGACACCCTGCGCAAACAGCAAAAACTGCAAGCGCTGCAAAGCCTGATCGACGTTGTGGCCACCGTTGTGGGTGATGTCGATACGTACGCTATCGACGGTAATCTGGTCGGGCAGGGACTTGCTGTTGCAGGGGCCGCTGAAGGTGAAGGTCAGGCTGGGGAACTCGTCCTGTGCCACGATGATCGGATCCTGCTTGTTGCGACACACCTGCGCGATCTTGTCGCGCAAGTCGTCGACGAACGCGGTCTGGTCGATGAAGTCGTAAGTGATCGGGGTACTCAAATTTCCGGCATGAAAATCTTGCGTGCAATAAGGAACAATCGCCCAGTGGGCGGCGGCAATGAAGGCGGCGTTGGCCGGGTGATCGGTAAACAGGTTGTCGCCGCTGTCGGAACTGGCCGGCGCGAGCGGCGCGGCCAGACGGTTGCGCAGTTCGGCCAATGAGTTGATCGGTGTGGACAGCGTGCCGTCCAACGCGATCAGGGTCGAGCTGCCACCGGGCAACCACAACACGACGCGATTGCTCGGTAGCGGCGCCGGCGCAAAAAAGATTCGGAAAGCGCTGCCATCGCCGCAAATCAGACCCGGCATGTCGATCACTTGAAAACTGCGCCCGGCCTTGGCGACCGGTGTCGGCGCCGCGGCGCCAGCCACCGCGAGCCCAGCCAGCAACCCGCCCAGAACGGTGGCGAGCCGCCGCAATCGATCCCATTCTCGCTGTTGTCGGTTCATCGTCGCCCCCCTCTTGGCTACGGGCATCGCCGCGTCCGCTGGACGCTTGCGGCAGTTTATACCGGCGCCGGCCACGATGCGACCGCGGTAGATTGTGCCTGGGATTTCCATCCGGCACCTGCCGAAATCGTCTGGAAAGCGGTTCGTCTTGATCGGGAGGGCGCGGGCGATTTTGCCGACGCCTTGACCCAATGCCTGGATGCCGAAGTCGGCGGCGAGCAGACCATGACTTTTGATCGCGCCGCCGCCAAAACCTGCGGCATAAAATTACCGGATGGCGCCCAGGCCAAGCGCGGGCACGCCTTGTATCTGGCACAGCGGTTTGGTCCGGCGTCTGCGATAATCGGCGGATGAACAATGTCATTGCCGATAGCACACCGGTTCTGCCGCAGGACGATCCGCTGATCATCGCCGGTCGGCGCTTTCACTCGCGTCTGTTGACCGGCACCGGCAAGTTCAAGGACCTGGCCGAAACCCAAGCCGCGACCGAGGCCGCCGGTGCCGAGATCGTGACCGTGGCGATCCGCCGAACCAATATCGGGCAGACGCCGGGCGCGCCCAATTTGCTCGATGTGCTGCCGCGGTCGCGTTACACGCTGTTGCCCAATACCGCCGGTTGCTACACCGCCGAGGAGGCCATTCGTACTTGTCGATTGGCGCGGGAATTGCTGGATGGGCACGCCCTGACCAAGCTCGAAGTGCTCGGCGATGCGAAGACCCTGTTCCCCGATGTGGTGGCCACCTTGAAGGCCGCCGAGGTGCTGATCCACGAAGGTTTCGAGGTGATGGTCTACACCAACGATGACCCGATCATTGCCAAGGTCCTCGAAGACATGGGCTGCGTTGCGGTGATGCCGCTGGCGGCGCCGATTGGCTCCGGCCTCGGCATTCGCAATCCGTACAATATCCGCAGCATCATCGAGAACGCCAAGGTGCCGATCATTGTCGATGCCGGCGTCGGCACCGCTTCGGATGCAGCAATCGCCATGGAACTCGGCTGCGCCGGCGTGTTGATGAACACCGCGATCGCCGGTGCGCGCCATCCGGTGTTGATGGCCAGCGCGATGAAAAAAGCGGTCGCCGCCGGTCGCGAAGCGTTTCTGGCCGGACGCATTCCCCGCAAGCGCTACGCGAGTGCTTCCAGTCCGCTCGACGGCACGTTTTTCTAAGGCGGTGACGGTGACCGACGCTGCCGACGCCGCCCTGAAAAGCCGCGCGATTCGCAGTTACGTGCTGCGCGATAGTCGGCTTACTGCTGGCCAAAAGCGCGCCATGGAGGCGTTGTGGCCGCACTACGGTATTGAATTTGCGGCGCAGCGGATCGATCTCGACCAGGCCTTCGGGCGCCACGCCGATTGCGTGATGGAAATTGGATTTGGCAATGGTGATGCGCTGCTCGCGGCCGCCATCAGCGACCCCGCGCGCAACTATTTGGGCATTGAAGTCCACCGCCCCGGGGTCGGCCGACTGCTGCTGAATGCCGAGAAGTCGGGGATCGGCAACTTGCGGGTGTTGCACCACGATGCGGTGGAGGTTTTGCAGCACGCCATTATTGATGCCAGTTTGAGCGAACTGCGGATTTATTTTCCCGATCCCTGGCACAAGCTGCGCCACAACAAACGCCGCTTGGTGCAGCCGAAGTTTGTCGAATTGGTCGCCAGCAAACTCAAAGTTGGCGGCATGCTGCACCTGGCCACCGATTGGGCAGCGTATGCCGAACATATGTTGATGGTGATGGAAGCCGCGCCGCAATTTCAGAATCGTCTGGGCGCGATGGCGCCGGCGCCGCGACCCTCCTGGCGTATCGAAACCCATTTTGAGAAGCGTGGCGAGCAACTCGGCCACGGCGTTGTCGATCTGATCTACGACCGCGTCTGAGCGATACTGGCGGCGATGTTGGGCGGCAACTTTTAGGAGCGCTGAATGGATACCCGTCATTACACCTATCGTGTCATCTGGTCCGACGAGGATGTTGAGTTTGTCGGTTTGTGCGCGGAATTCCCCAGCCTGTCTTGGCTGCACGCCACGATGGCGGGGGCACTTGAAGGAATCGCAACGGCGGTGGCGGCGGCCGCAAAAGACATGAACCAAGCGGGCGAGGCCGTGCCGGAAGCGATCAGCACGCGGAACTACTCCGGGAAATTTCAAGTGCGCACGACGCCGGCACGACATCGGCTGCTCGCCGTGCAGGCAGCAGAAGCGGGCGTGAGCATCAACCGCCTGGTGAATGATCGGCTGGCGTGACGGCCACCGTCTTGGCGGCAGGCGAAAGCGCGGGCGCGCGCTGTGGGGGCAGAATCAAAATCGTGTCGGAGCCCGATCAATGGCTGGCGGCGATCGCGCCGAGCGCGTCCATTTCCTTGGCGCTAAAGCCGGCACGGGCGCGCGCTTCCAGATTGAACGGGGCGCGAATCATGCCGCGCGCATGGCTTTCGAGCAGTTGCAGAAAGGTCGCTTCCGGATCGACCCCGGCGACCGTGCAGCAATACTGAAACCAGCGCGTACCGGTGGCGACATGCGCCACTTCTTCGCGCAGAATCACTTCGAGCACGGCGATGGTTTCCAGATCCTGCGCAGCCCGCAGGCGTTCGATCATGCCGGGGGTGACATCGAGTCCGCGCGCTTCCAGCACCCGCGGCACCAGCGCCATCCGCGCCAGACAGGAATGTGCGGTGGTGCAGGCCGCCTGCCAAAGGCCGTCGTGGGCGGGGAAATCGCCATAACCATGACCGAGCGCCGCCAAGCGTGCGGTGAGTAGCTCGAAGTGGCGCGCCTCATCGACCGCCACGCTCAGCCAATCGGCATAAAATTGCTCTGGCATACCCCGAAACCGATAAACCGCATCCACGGCCAAGTTGATCGCATTGAACTCGATGTGGGCGATCGCGTGGATCAGCGTGGCGCGGCCTTCGGCACTGCCCAAGCCACGGGGTTTGAGGTGTCTCGGGGCGACCAGCAGCGGCAGCGCTGGTCGCCCCGGTACCGGGATATCGCGCACCGAGTCTGCCGCCGTGCCGACAAACGCCAATGTCCCGGCCTGCCAGGACGCCGATAGCGCGCGCAGCTCGGCAATCTTGGCGACTGGTTCAGCGCATAAAAGGGCCGAGTAAGCGCGGTCAAACAGTGTGTTCATCGGCGCATTGTAAGGGCGCACGGCAGCCGCTACCGTCACAGTTAAGGCGTCGCGCAGAAATAACTTGCGCAGATTGCGCCGGACTTTCGTTCGCCTGCAAGGCGCACAAAGTGGAGCAT
>PEUI01000403.1 GCA_002785585.1 Lysobacterales bacterium CG02_land_8_20_14_3_00_62_12 | reverse complement strand
CAACCCCAGCTCTTCGGGCCTTTGCCTTCTTCCAACGCATTGACCGCGAGCACCAGTTCACTCTTGCATTCCGCAGCGAGGGCGGTCCAATGGCAATCCTGCACTGCGCCTTCGAGCGCGTAGAGCAAGTTGAGACTGGGCCTGAATCCGGCCTTGCGCACCTTCATGAACACTTCCAGCGCGCCGAGTCGCTTGATGTCGGCTTCGCTGCGGACACCCACCTGCCTTAACCAGGCTGCTGACTTGGGGCCGATATTGCGCATCTTCACCACCGTATTCATCAGCGTGATTCCCCAGCGGCGAACTCCGCCAATTGCGGATACAAGGCCTGCATGAATACCCGGCACAGCGCTTCGAGGCCGACTTGATCGTCGCCGTCGAAGCGCTCCAGCAACGGCGCATCGACATCGAATACGCCGATCAGGCGATCCCCCGCCAGCAGCGGCACGACGAGCTCGGAGCGCGAGTCGGCGTCGCACGGAATATGGCCGGGAAAGGCGGCCACGTCGGCTACCAACAGCGTCCGTCGGCTAACCGCGGCGGTGCCGCAAACGCCGCGGCCGAGCGCAATGCGCACGCAGGCGGGCTTGCCCTGGAACGGACCCACGACCAATTCGACGCCATCAAAAAAATAAAATCCGGCCCAGTTCAGATCCGGCAGAGCGTGAAAGATCAGCGCACAGAAATTGGCGGCGTTGGCGATGCGATCAGTTTCCCCGGCCAGCAGGCCACGCGCAGTTGCGACCAGCGCTGGATAGATTTCGGATTTGCTGCCGCAGAGCGCGGTTGACTGAAACATGGTCCAAGGGGCGTGCGAAAAGTGGATGGCCAGTGTATCAGTCTGCCGACCACGCTAATCTACGCGGCGGCGACCGTCGAGGCAGAGCCAGCATGACCGCAGCGGCGAGTGTGTTTATCACCGGCACCGATACCGGCATCGGCAAGACCCGGATCAGTTGCGCACTGTTGTTGGCGTTGCGCCAGCGTGGCTTCAGCGCGACCGGCATGAAG
>PEUI01000342.1 GCA_002785585.1 Lysobacterales bacterium CG02_land_8_20_14_3_00_62_12 | reverse complement strand
ACCGGCTTGTTCGACGGCTTCGATAAAGGCGGCGTCGGGTGCTGCCATCAGCGCTGCGGCGTGCGCTTGCGGGCGCGTCCACACCAGGCTGGAGGCGCCATCAGCCAACGGCAACAAGGCCAGCGGGCCGCCCGACGCAAAGCGTTGAAAAGCGATTCCGGGATTGCGCTGTTCGGTTTCCAATCGCGCCACCAGAGCCTGGCAGTGATAGTCACGTTCGATCAAGGCGATGCCGGCGCGCTCGCGCAGGTCCGATCGCCCGCCTTCGGCCGCCACCAGCAAGCGCGTACCAAGCCAGCGGCCATCGTCCAGCAGCACCCGCGCTTGCGCGGGTTGGTTCTGCACATCGACGATTTCAGCGGGGCTGCATACCGTCACCTGCTGCGCCAGCGCCATCGATAACTGGTGTTGCAATCCAGCCAGATCAACGATCCAGCCCAAGGCCGCATCGCCGATCATGGCGGCGTCGAAGGTCAGCGTCTGATCTTCAGCGCAGACCTGCATCTGCTGATACGGACACGCGCTGCCCGCTGCCAGCGGCCACTGGCCCAGGCGTTTCAGCACCTGCACCGAAGACGGCGCCAGTGCCACCACGCGCGCGTTTTGATCGGCTGGCGTCGTCGCCAGCGCCGATGCCTGCGGCGGCCGCCGTTCGATCACAGCGACCCGCAGCCCCGCCGCCGCCAACGCCAGCGCGGTCAACGCCCCGGCGACGCCAGCTCCGGAAATCACCACATCGAAGTTGCTCATCGGCGATGCTCCGGAGCCACCGCCAGCGGCGCCGCCGTGTCGCGATAACCCATGCCCGCCAGCATCAGCCGTTGCCGCAGCCAGGGCAGGCGATCAACCGCGCCCATCGCCAGACCACGCAGCGCTTGCAGCGCCAGACCCTGTCCGGCAAACGCGCGCAACAAACCGTGACTGCTGGTGATGGTCTGGTTGCGGTCATGCGCACGCGCGCTGGCGTAGGCCTGCAACGTCGCCGCCGCCCCGGGATCGCCGCTGGCGGCCCGAATCTGCGCGGCCAACGCCGCCGCATCGCGCAATCCCAAATTGAAACCCTGGGCACCGATCGGATGGATGGTCTGCGCCGCGTTGCCGATCACGGCGACGCGAGCACCGACCAGCCGTTCGGCGATCAGCAATTGCAGTGGCCAAACCTGACGGCGGCCAACCCGCAGCAGGCGTCCCTGACGATAGCCGAGCCGCGGCTGCAACCAGCGCCGGAAGGCGTCATCGTCCAGTGCCATCGCCGCCGCGCGCTCGCCATTGGCCACCGTGCAAACCACACCACAGCGTTGTCCGGACAGCGGCAATACCGCCACCGGCCCGGTATCGGTAAAGCGTTCAAACGCCCGACCGGGATGGGCGGCGCTGGTCTCGGCGGCGCAAACCATGGCGCTTTGTTGATAGTCGTGACGCAGGACCGGAATATCCAATTGCTGGCGGATCGCCGACTCGGTGCCATCGGCGGCCACCAGCAAGCGGGTGGTGATCGGCTGCGCAACGCCCTCGACCGCAACGATCACCTCGACTTGCTCGTCCGCTTGCCGAAAACTCAAGCAGCGGGCGGAACGCCAGCAGTCGATGCTGCTGGCGGCGGCGACGCGCCGTTCCAGCGCTGCAATCAACAAGCGCGCCGGCACGGTGGCACCGAGAGCATCGAGGCCGAGCATCGATGCCGACAGCAGCACCCGGCCAAACTCGCCCGCTCGCGACACATGCACTTCGCGGATTGGCGTGTGCTCGGACTCGGCTGGCAACGCCCGCCACTCGCGCAGGCGTTCGACGCTGGCCCGCGCCAGCGCGAAATGGCGTTCGTCCCAGATCGGCGCTGTTGGGGCGCGCTCGGGCTCGGCATCGATCAGCAACACCCGCAAGCCGCTGCCATCGAGGGCAATGGCCAAGCTCATGCCGACCAACCCGCCGCCAACGATCACCACATCAAATTGTTTTTCGGTCATTCGTGCATGATAAGGCGTTGTAAATCATTAAAGGTGGCGGATTGCGAAGGCGGATTGCGAAGGCGGATTGCGAAGGCGGATTGCGAAGAATTTCGCCCCGTCTGCAAGGCGCGCAAAGGGTCGCATAGTCGGACTATGTGACGCTTTGTGCAACGACGCAGGCGGGCGAAAGAACCAGCAAGATGGGTAAGTTATTTTTGCGCGACGCCTAAGCCAGCCGCGTGCGCGATGACCGCGCCAGCGCGGCCGACCGCGGCTGGCGGACGCGTGCCCCTGCTACACTTTGGCGCCGCTTCAACCGCCACTGGAATGACCGCATGCACGACGCCAACCCCACCGACCGCCGCCTCTCCTTCGCCATCGTCAGCGCCATGATCGTGCTGGCGGCGCTGTCCCGGTGGTTGCCGCATCCATGGAACTTCAGCCCGCTCGAAGCCATTGCCCTGTTCGCCGGCGCGCGTATCGCGGATCGTCGGCTGGCGATGTTGGTGCCGCTGCTGGCGCTGTTTTTGTCGGATTGGTTCATTGGTTTTTATGCCGATATCTGGGTGGTTTATGCCTGCTTTGCAGCGATGGCGCTGGCCGGTCGTCGGTTGCGCCAGGCCGGCCCCGGAAAGATCGCCAGTTATGGTCTGATTTCCGCCGGCGGTTTTTTTCTGATCACCAACTTTTCGGTGTGGGCGCTCGGCACGATGTATCCGCACACCGCCAGCGGCTTGATCGGTGCGTATGTCAGCGCGCTACCGTTCTTGCAAAACCAGCTTGCTGGCGTGGCCTTTTATGGCGTATTGCTGTTCGGCGGCTATGCCCTGCTCGATCACGGCCTGCGGGCCAGCGAAAAATCGCCGCTCGGCTACTGAAGCCGCAGCGCACACCATGGGCAACCGGCTGAGCAAAATCTATACCCGCACCGGTGACGATGGCAGCACCGGTCTCGGCGACGGCAGCCGCGTCGCCAAAGATAGCCTCCGGGTCAATGCCTTTGGCACGGTCGATGAATTGAACAGTTGCATTGGCCTGGTCATTGCTGCTCAACCCGACGCCGCGATCTGCGCCACACTCACCGAAATCCAGCACGAATTGTTTGATCTCGGCGGCGAGCTCTGCATCCCCGGCAGCGCGTTGATCCAAGATGCCGACACCACGCGACTCGAACAGCGCCTCGACGCACTCAATGCCGACCTGCCCCCGCTCAAGGATTTCATCCTGCCCGGTGGCGGCGTCGCCGCCAGTCACTGCCACTTGGCGCGCACCGTCGCCCGCCGCGCCGAACGTGACTTGGTGACCCTATCCCGGCAAGACACGGTGCGCCCCGAAGCCATTCGCTATCTCAATCGGCTGTCGGATCTGCTGTTTGTGATCGCACGGGTGCTGGCGCGGCAATCCGGTCACGGCGAAGTGCTCTGGCAACACCTGCGCCGTCGGCGCGGCTGAGCCCGAGCGCCGTCGGCTAAAAGCACCGTGATTATCAGCCACCCCGCCTGCGCGCTGCATGACGCCGGACCTGGCCATCCGGAATCGCCGACGCGACTGGCCGCGGTGCTCGATGCCCTGAACGCGCCCGCCTTCGCCCTGGTGCCACGGCAGTTGGCACCGACCGCGAGCATTGCGCAGTTGTTGCGCGTGCATGATCCGGCGCTGATCGAGCGCGTCTTCGCCAGCGAGCCCAGCGTCGGGCAGGTACGGCTGGATCCGGATACCGCGATGAGCCCGCATTCACTGGAAGCCGCGCTGCGCGCTGCCGGCGCGGTGATTGCCGGCGTCGATGCCGTGCTCCTCGGCAGCAGTCGCCGCGTGTTCTGTGCGGTGCGACCACCGGGCCACCACGCCAGCCCCAGCGAAGCGATGGGCTTTTGCCTGTTCAACAATGTCGCCATCGGCGCCGCCCACGCCTTGGCGCTGGGCTTGAGCCGCGTCGCCATTCTGGATTTTGACGTGCACCACGGCAATGGCACGCAGGCGATATTCAGCGCCGAACCGCGACTGCTATTTGCCTCATCCCATCAATCGCCGCTGTATCCCGGTACCGGTGCCGAATCCGAACACGGCGTCGGCAATATTTTCAACGCTGGCCTGATGCCCGGGGCGCGCTCGCTGGAGTTTCGCGAAGCCTGGTCCACCTTGCTGTTTCCGCATATTGAAGCGTTCGCACCGCAACTGATCCTGATTTCGGCGGGCTTCGATGCCCACCGCCTGGACCCGTTGGCGCAACTGAACTTGCGCACCGAAGATTTTGCCTGGATCAGCGAACGCATCGTGGCGCTGGCCGAGCGCAGCGCGCACGGCCGGATCGTCTCCAGTCTCGAAGGCGGTTACAGCTTGACCGCATTGCGCGAATGCACAACAGCCCACTGCACGGCCTTGTTTGGCTGATACGGCAACCTGGTCGGTGGCAACGGCGCCGACCCGGGGCGCGCGGCACCCGAGGGGTTCAATCCGGACCGACTGGCCACTCACACGACGACGAAAGCGACAGCGTTCTACTCAGCGCGCCGTCGCTGGCCGAAAATTGAGCGCGGCGGAGTTGATCGAATAGCGCTTGCCAGTGGGCTGCGGACCATCCGGATAGATATGGCCCAAGTGCGACGCACAAGCGGCACAGCAAGCTTCGATACGCTCCATGTCCAATGAGGTATCGCGCTGTTCGCTGACCACGCTCGGCTTGATCGGTCGCGTAAAACTCGGCCAGCCCGTGCCCGCCTCGTACTTGTCGGCGGCGGCGAATAAATCGACGCCACAAGCGGCACAGGCATAGCGACCCGCCTCGTGATGGTCCCAGTAGCGGCCGGTGAATGCGCGCTCGGTGGCACTGCAACGGCACACCGCATACTGCGTCGGCGTCAGCAACGCCCGCCATTCGCGTTCGGTTTTCACCACTGTCGGTTTCATCGCGTTTTCAATCCGTGACCAAGCAGCACACTTTGCCACCGCCTAGGTCCCGTCCA
>PEUI01000045.1 GCA_002785585.1 Lysobacterales bacterium CG02_land_8_20_14_3_00_62_12 | reverse complement strand
AGGCGAACGAAAGTCCGGCGCAATCTGCGCAAGTTATTTCTGCGCGACGCCTTAGCGCAAGGATTCCCCTGATGATTCGGCAAACCATCCATAGCACCAACGCGCCTGCTGCCATCGGGCCGTATTCGCAGGCGGTGCGGGTCGCCAATATGGTCTATTTATCCGGGCAGATTGCGCTCGATCCGGCGACCGGTCAGATGCTTGAAGGCGACTTCGAAGCCCAGGTGCGGCGCGTTTTCGACAACCTGCGGGCGGTCTGCGTGGCCGCCGGCGGTGACCTGAAAGACATCGTCAAACTCAATATTTTCTTGACCGATCTCGGCCATTTTACCGAGGTCAACCGGGTGATGGCGGAGTACTTCAGCGCGCCTTATCCGGCGCGGGCTGCGGTTGGCGTGGCGGCTTTGCCACGCAACGCCGAAGTCGAGATGGACGCGATCATGGTCGCCTGAAGATGGCGCCGCAGGTGCTGTTCGGGGGCCGCCAAAGTCGGCGCGTCGGTTGATGAATCGGGGCCCGGATCAATCGCTGGAAGCCTTGGCCAATGCCACCGGTGCGCAGTCGGTAACGGTGTTGCGCGGAGTCGGTCCAGCGGTCGCCGAGGCGCTTGAGAAACTGGGTATTCGGCTGTTGCAGGATCTGTGGTTTCACCTGCCGCTGCGTTACGAAGACCGCACCCGAATCACGCCGATTGCCGATTTGCAAGTCGGCCAATCGGCGCTGGTGGAAGGGTTGGTCACCGCGGTCGAGCGTGGGTTTCGGTTTCGGCCGATGTTGCGGGTGGCGATCGAAGACGCCAGTGCCGCCACCGTCACACTGCGGTTTTTTCATTTCCGCGCCCAGCAGGTCGAGGCGTTTGCACCGGGGGCAAGGTTTCGCGCTTATGGCGAGGTTCGCTACGGCGCCCAAGGTCCGGAAATCATCCACCCCGAATACCAGCGCCTGCAATTTGCGGCACCGCTGACGGCAACGCTGACGCCGGTCTACCCCGCCACTGCCGGCCTTGGCCAGAAGACCATCGTGCGCTTGGTGCGCGATGCGCTGCGCTGTTTGCCGAGCGGCGCTGGGTTCGATCTGCTGCCGGAAGCCTTGCGCCAGCGCCTGCACCTTGGCGATCTGCGCTCGGCGTTGTGGAAGGTGCATGCGCCGAGCGCTGATGACGATATTGCCGCGTTGGTCGCGGGTCGCCATCCGGCGCAGCGACGGCTGGCGGTCGAAGAGCTGCTGGCGCACCAGCTCAGCATGCGTCGCCTGCGCCAGTTGATCCGCGCCGCGCCCGCCGCCGCCATTGCGCTGCCCTCTTTGCGCCGCGCCAGTTTGCTGGCGGCACTGCCGTTTGCCCTCACCGGTGCGCAACAACGCGTGCTCGCCGAGATCGACCAGGATCTGCAAAGCGGCGCCCCGATGTTGCGCCTGGTGCAGGGTGACGTCGGCTCCGGCAAGACCGTGGTGGCGGCGCTGGCGGCACTGGCGGCTGCCGATAGCGGCGTGCAGACGGCGGTGATGGCGCCGACCGAGCTGCTCGGCGAGCAGCATCTGCGCACGTTCACCCAATGGCTGGCGCCGCTCGGCGTCAACATCGTCTGGCTGGCCGGAAAAGTTCAGGGGCGCGCCCGTCGCGATGCCCTGGCGGCCATTGCTGGCAGCGCCGACATCGTCATCGGTACCCATGCGTTGATGCAGGAGGGAGTGCAATTCCGGCATTTGGGTTTGGTCGTCATCGACGAGCAACACCGCTTCGGCGTGCACCAGCGCCTGGCGCTGCGCAACAAAGGGGTGGCGGGATCGGCAGTGCCACACCAACTGGTGCTGACCGCCACACCGATCCCGCGCACTTTGGCGATGGCGGCGTACGCGGATCTGGATACTTCGGTGATCGACCAACTGCCGCCGGGTCGGCAGCCGGTGCAAACCGTAGCGATCAAGGCATCGCGGCGCGCTGAAGTGATCGAACGCATTCGCCATGCTGCCGCCGAAGGTCGCCAGGCGTATTGGGTTTGTCCGTTGATCGAAGAATCCGAGCAGCTCGAAGCGCAGGCAGCGGAAGTCACTTTCGACAACCTGCGTGCCTGCCTGCCGGAAGTTCGCATCGGTTTGATCCATGGGCGCTTGCGGCCCAAGGACAAGCAAGCGGTGATGGCGGCGTTCAGCGCCGGCGAGGTTCGCCTGCTGGTGGCGACCAGCGTGATCGAGGTGGGCGTCGATGTACCCAACGCCAGTTTGATGATCATCGAAAACGCCGAACGCATGGGGCTGGCGCAATTGCACCAATTGCGTGGTCGCGTTGGCCGCGGCGCGACGCTGTCGAGCTGTGTCCTGTTGTATCAATCGTTGCCGGAGCTGGCGCGCGAGCGCATTCGGGTCATGCGGCAGACCCACGATGGTTTTCAGATCGCCGAAAAAGACCTGCAATTGCGTGGCCCCGGCCAAATTCTGGGTACCAGGCAGACCGGTATGATCGGTTTTCGAGTCGCCGATTTGACCCGTGATGCCGACGACCTGCCGCTGCTTCGCGATGCCTCAGAATGGCTGCTCGAACACGCGCCGGACGCCGTTGAAGGGTTGATCCACCGCTGGATTGGGGCTGGTGTGAACTTTGCCGAGGCTTGAGGCCAGCGCCCGATACGACCGCTGGCGAGTGGCGTTGCGGGCGCCGGATCGGCGACGGTCACCCGCCCACCCGGCGTCCACAAACTCGGTGCCCACAAACCCTTGGCCGAAGCGCGCGCAGCGGTTATCGTCACCGATCCGCACCACCACTTGCCAGGCCGAGCCATGTCCACGCGCCAACACCTGCTGATTGATACCGACCCCGGTGTCGATGATGCGCTCGCCCTGCTGATGGCCTATGCGCAGCCCCAGGTGACGGTGGCGGCGCTCACCATCGCGGCCGGCAATGTGGGTTTGGCCGCGACCACCCGCAACGCGCTCAAATTGCTGGAGGTAATCGGCGCCGACACCCCGGTTTTTGCCGGTGCCGGCCTGCCGTTGGTGCGACCGGCCATGGACGCGGCCTTTGTTCACGGCGAGGATGGTTTTGGCAACATTGGCTATACCCCGGCGCAGCGGTTGCCGGACGCCGAACCGGCGGCATTGGCGATGCTGCGGCTGAGCCATGAGTTGGCTGGCGAACTCACCTTCGTCATGCTTGGGCCACTGACCAATCTGGCGCTGGCGCTCAGTCTCGATCCCAGTTTGCCGACGCGGGTGAAGCGCTTGGTGATCATGGGCGGTGCGGTCACTGGTTGCGGCAACGTGCAGCGGATTCCGGTCGAGTTCAATATCGGCTTCGACCCGGAAGCCGCGCACATTGTGTGTTCGCGCTGGCCGCGCTTCGATCTGATCGATTGGGAGGCAACCATGGCCCACGGTGTTGATTTTGCCCGCGTCGAACATTGGCTTGCCAACCCGCATCCGCACGCTGCTTTTTATCGGGCGATTTCGCGCAAAACCCGCGATTGGATGCGGGCAACGCGCCACGCCAGCCACTGGCACGCCGCCGATGCGCTGGCGATGGCGGTGGCACTGGCGCCCGAAAATGCCGAAACCTGGGCCGAGCGCCCGCTCGCGGTGGAACTCGACGGCAGCCTCAGCCGTGGCGCTACCATCGTCGATTGGTGGCAGCGCAGCGGTGCCCCCGCCAACGCCCGCATCTTGCAAAGCTATCGGCTGCCAGCGTTCGAAAGATTGCTGCAAATGGCCCTGGGCGTGGCAGCGGCCGAATGAGGGCACGATCAGCTTGCGCCGCGATTCGGTTTGGTCGGGCGTCGGTCTTGCCGAACCGGCGCCGGTCTGGCTACAATGCCGCTCTTTAGAACAGCCGGAACCGATCATGAAGCCCAACATCCACCCCAAGAGTCACGATGTCGTGTTTCACGATGTCTCCTGCGATTTCAAGTTTCTCACCCGCTCGACGATGACCGGCAAAGACAGCATCAAGTGGGAAGACGGCAAGGAGTACCCGGTCATCAAGGTAGAAACCTCCAGCCAGTCGCATCCGTTTTTCACCGGCAAACACAAGATCGTGGATGCTGGTGGTCGCGTCGACAAGTTCCGCAAGCGTTACGCCCAATAGTCCGTTCGCGCCGGCAACCGGCGCGCCTTCGGCGACCAACGCCGCCCCTTGGTGGGGCGGCGTTTGCGTTTGTGGGAAACGCTACCCAGCAGCCAAGCAAGTCATCGGCAGGCTGAAGGCGATGGCCGTGCCTGCCGGGAGCGTTGCGCCAGCGCGTGAACTTGGCGCGCAGCGGCCATCGCTGCGGCGCTGAAGTGGGCAAAGCACCGGCGGCCAATTGGTCGATGGCAAAGCAGACGTGCGACAATGCGCGCTGAAATCACGTCGGCATCGGGTCGGCGAACGGGGCCATGCCGGCCGGATCCAGCGACCGGGGCGTGGTGCCGAATTGGTGTCGCGTCCTCAAGGAGATTGCCCGTGTCTGCACAACCCGTGTCTACCCAAGTGGTTCTGACCGATAGCGCTACCAACAAGTCCGTCAACCTGCCGGTGTTGCGGGGTTCGGTCGGCCCCGCTGCCATTGATATTGGCAAGCTGCAAAAAGAAACTGGGATGTTCACCTACGACCCCGGGTTCATGTCCACCGCCAGTTGCAAGAGCGCGATCACCTACATCGATGGCGACGCTGGCGTGCTGCTGTATCGCGGTTACCCGATCGAGCAATTGGCGAAGCAATCGACCTTTCTGGAGACTTCTTATCTGCTGGTCAACGGCGAATTGCCGAACGCCCAGCAATTTTCTGACTTTGAGCATTTGGTGACGCACCACTCGATGATGCACGAGGGCCTGAAGACCTTTCTGCATGGTTTTCATTACGATGCCCATCCGATGGCCATGCTGTGTGGCACGATCGGTTCGCTGGCCGCGTTCTATCACGACAATCTGGACATCGAAGACGCCGATCAGCGCAAGATGGCGGCGGTTCGGCTGATTGCCAAAATCCCGACCATTGCCGCCGCCTGCTACCGCTACACCATCGGGTGGCCGATTCGCTACCCACGCAACAACCTGGAATATTGCACGCGCTTCCTGCACATGATGTTCGAAGTGCCATCGGAGCCCTTGCATCTGCCCGCAGTGGCGGCCAAGGCCTTGGACCTGTTGTTTATCCTGCACGCGGACCACGAACAAAACGCCAGCACTTCCACCGTGCGCATGGTTGGCTCTACCGGCGCCAATCCCTACGCCTGCGTGGCCGCTGGCATCGCCGCACTGTGGGGCCCGGCGCATGGCGGCGCCAATGAGGCGGTGCTGAAAATGCTCGATGAAATCGGCAGCGCCGATCAGGTTGGCAAGGCGGTCGAACGCGCCAAAGACAAGAACTCCGGGTTCCGGCTGATGGGTTTTGGGCACCGGGTTTACAAGAACTTCGATCCGCGCGCGACCATCATTCGCGAGATGTGTTACCAGGTGCTCAACGACTTGGGTGTGCACGATCCCTTGCTGGAGGTAGCGCTCAAACTGGAAGAGGCGGCACTCAAAGACCCGTACTTCATCGAGCGCAAGCTCTATCCCAATGTCGATTTCTACTCGGGCTTGATCTACAAGGCGCTGAAGATCCCCAAAGAAATGTTTACGGTGATGTTCGCCATTGCCCGCACTTCGGGTTGGGTGGCGCATTGGCTGGAACAGCACCTGACGGCAGACACCAAAATTGGCCGTCCACGGCAGATTTACACCGGTCCGATTACGCGGGAATACACTCCGATCAGCAAGCGCTAGCGGTCTCGGTTGGCCTTGAGTGAACGCTCTGTCGGCACCACTGGGCTGGCGTCGGCCGAGCGCTGCGGCCTTGGGATCACGGCTGATCCAATAGCGCCTGCACTTGGGCGAGGGTGGCGCGGCGAGTGGGTTTTCCGGTAATTCGGTCGAGCGGTGCCTGGCGGCGTTGATCGGTGTCGAATATCGACAGATCAAACGCCACCTCATCGGCAGCAAAGCGAATCACCGGCACCTCAAAATCGTGCATAGGATCGGCGTGCAAGCGCCGATGATCGCTGGCAAACGGAATGTTCTGGTCGAGCAGAAAGCGTTCGACGGCGGTGGCATCGGCAACAAACAGATGCAGGCATACGGCCGAATGCTGGTCGGCGCTGCCATCCAGCACGGCGCCCGCGAGGCAAGGCCCAAAGCGCTCGAAAAACTGCATGGCAGAGACCGCCGCGAGCCGCAGTTCACGCAGACGGCGGGGTTGCGCAATGCTCTGAAACAAACCCTGATATTGCCTGAGGGCGCGATCAATTTCGCGATTGGACGGCAGCGCTGACGACTCCGCTACGCCCAGTTGCGCTGCGGCCTTGCGCTTGGCCATGGCAAAGTCGCGGACGCCTTGTTCGCTCATCATCCGCGCCGCCGCTGCCGCCAGTTGCTGGCGCAGACTGGTGGACTGGCGATCCGGTGGGCGGCGTTCAGAACAGATCAAGGCTCTGTTGCTCGGCTTTTTGATCGGCGCGGCGCTCGCTTTCGCTGGCAGAGAGTTTGAGTAGGTCTTCACTCTTGAAGTATTCGACCAGTCCGGTGTTATCGGCATTGTCGAGCAAGTGGCCGCTGTCGCTGATCCGCGCCGTGGTGATTCCGGCAGGTACCGACAATGGTGTCTCCGGCACGTCGGCGAGGGCGGTGCGCATGAAATCGATCCAGATCGGCAACGCGGTACGCGCAGCGAATTCGCCTTCTCCCAGCGAGCTGAAATCGTCGTGGCCCATCCAGACGGTGGCTACCAGATTGGCGTTGAAGCCGGAAAACCAGGCATCGCGATGGTCGTTGGTGGTGCCGGTCTTGCCGGACAAATCGTGGCGTTCCAGCACCATCGCACCGTGGCCGGTGCCGCGCAGCACCACGTCGCGCAACATGGAAGTGATCAAAAACGCATTGCGTTCGTCGATCATGCGCGGCGCCAGCACCCATTTGGCGGTGTCGGCAGGGCTTGCGGCCGGGGCTTTTTCGGTAGTGGGAGGCGGCACGGTCACTGGCGCGCTATCCAGCAAGGTGGCGAGATCGCCAACCGCGCTCTCGGTGGGTTGGGTGTCGTCGTTCAAGCGCTCGGCACAGCGTTGACAAGCGCGCGCTGGTGCCGCCTGATACAGGGTCTTGTCGTGGTCGTCGGCGATGCGTTCCAACAGATACGGTGTGATCCCAAAGCCGCCGTTGGCAAAGGTGGCGTAGCCGCGCGCCAGCGTCATTGGCGATAGTGAGGTCGTGCCCAAGGCCAGCGATAGATTTTGTGGCAGCGACTCCGCGGTGAAGCCGAAACGTTGCAGATATTCAATCGCATAGCGCACGCCGATCGCGTCGAGCAAGCGCACCGACACCAGATTGCGTGACCGCACCAGGGCTTCGCGCAGGCGCATCGGGCCAAGAAAGTCCTTTTTGTCATTGTTTGGCGTCCAGACCCCACCGGGCGAACTGGGGTCGGGAAACGAGATTGGCGCGTCGTTGATGATCGATGCCGGCGTGAAGCCCCGTTCGAAGGCTGCTGAGTAAATGAACGGCTTAAAACTCGAACCGGGCTGGCGATTGCTCATGGTGGCGCGATTGAACTTGGACAGCGAAAAATTGAAGCCGCCGACCAACGCCCGGGTGGCGCCGGAATCGGGATCGAGCGCCACCATTGCCGCCTGGGTGGCCGGCAACTGCGAAAGCTGCCAGCCACCGGTACTGGTGCGGCTAAGCCGAATCAAATCGCCGGGATGCACGACTCGATCGACCTGGTTCGGGCGAGCGCCAACCTGATTGCCAATCCGCGGACGCGCCCAGTTGACCGCGGCCAGATCCAGGGCAATCTCCTGGCCATCGACCAACAAGGCGGTAGCGGTGAGGGCATTGGCTTCGATGACCACGGCCGGCGTTAAACCGCCGATCATATTGGCGGTGGCCAGCCGTTGCCGCACGGCATCGACCTTGGACAGGTCGGCAACCTCGATACGTGCCTCAGCGCCGCGATAGCCATGGCGTTGATCGAAATGCAGCAATTGCTCGTGTACGGCGCTGTTGGCAGCTTCCTGCAGGCGCGAATCAATCGTGGTGATCGCGCGATAGCCATTGTTCAGGGCTTCGCCACCCAGCGCGGAAATCGCTTCTTGCCGCGCCAACTCGGCCACGAACGGCGCATCCAACTCGATCATCGGCTCATGCGGGTGTGCACGATCCGGATCGTGCTGGGCGCGGGTCATCGCCGCCGTGGTGATCCATCCGAGCTCGGCCATGCGTTGCAGCACGTAATTGCGCCGGGTCAGCGCACGCTCCGGGTTGTTCAACGGATTGCCAGTAGAGGGGAACTTGGGGATCGAAGCCAGCATCGCCGACTCCGCCAAGGTCAATTGGTCCAGCGTCTTGCCGTAATAAAATTCGGCGGCGGCGCCGACGCCGTAGTTGCGGTAGCCAAAGAAAATCTTGTTGAGATAGAGACCGAGGATCTCGTCTTTGCTCAGTTCACGCTCCAACTTGAGCGCCAGAAAAATCTCCGATGCCTTGCGGGTGACGGAATATTCATTGCTCAAGAAAAAGTTCCGCGCCACCTGCTGGGTGATCGTGCTGCCGCCGGGAACCCGGTCGCGGTCGCTGGTGCCGAGCAGCCAGACGGCGCGGGCGATGCCGCGCAGATCAATGCCGTGGTGCTCCTCAAAGCGCGCGTCCTCAATGGCCATCACCGCCTGGCGCAGGGTCTTGGGGATGTCGGCAACCGCCACTGGAATGCGTTTGGTCTCGCCAAACATGGCCATCAGCTTGCCGTCGGCACTAAAAACGCGTAATGGCACTTGCAGCCGTATCTCGCGAATCTGCGACGCGTCCGGCAGACTGGGAGCGAGTAGCCAGTAGGCTATGCCAACGCCAAGCAGGCCGATCAGGCCAATGGCGACTAGCGAACTGAGGCTGTAGCGAAGCCAACTGCGAACACGGAATCGGGACATGATGTTGGAATGGATGGGAAGACCGGGCAGTATAGGGCCAGAACGGATCGCCTCAGCCGCACAGGATGGGGCCGGGACTACCCAAAAACCGGTTCAGGTTGGCCGGAGAAACGTGCCTATTGATCTGGACTTAAGTTTCATATCTAATGTGGTTACGTACATATCGCTCGTAAGGGCCCGTGGGAAGGGGAAAAAGTGTGGGACTCTTCAACACGAAAACACCGCCGCTCATCGGCATTGACATCAGCTCCACTGCGGTGAAGCTGCTCCAGCTCGGCAAATCTGGCGAGCGCTATCGCGTCGAACATTACGCGGTGGAACCTTTGCCACCGAATGCGGTGGTCGAAAAGAACATCGTGGAAGTCGAAGCGGTTGGCGAGGCGATCAAGCGCGCCTTGCAACGCTCCGGCTCGCGCACGCGGTTCGCTTCGGCTGCGGTTTCCGGGTCCGCGGTGATCACCAAAGTAATCCCGATGCAGGCTGATTTGTCCGAAGATGACCTCGAAGGACAAATCCAGGCCGAGGCGCAACAGTACATTCCCTACCCGTTGGAAGAAGTCAGTCTCGACTTCGAGGTGCTCGGTCCGGTCAAAGATAATCCAGAAATGATGAGCGTGCTGCTTGCCGCCTCGCGCACCGAAAACGTGGACGTGCGGATCGCCGCTCTGGATATCGGTGGCCTGATTGCCAAAGTGGTTGATGTCGAGGCCTTTGCGATCGAGAACGCGTTTACGCTGTTGACCGACCAACTCAGTGTGCCGAAAGATGCCACGGTGGCGGTGGTCGATATCGGCGCCACCATGACGACGCTGATCGTGATCAAGAACCAGCGCACGATCTACACCCGCGAACAGGTGTTCGGCGGCAAACAGCTCACCGACGAAGTCATGCGACGCTACGGCCTGTCGTACGAAGAAGCCGGTATGGCCAAGCGCCAAGGCGGCTTGCCGGAGAGTTACGAAATTGAAGTACTCGAGCCGTTCAAGGAGGCGATGGTCCAGCAGATCAGTCGTCTGCTTCAGTTTTTCTTCGCTGGTACCGAGTTCAGCAAGGTCGATCAGGTCGTGCTTGCTGGCGGTTGTGCCTCCATTGCCGGTGTTGCCGAGATGGTCGAAGAACAGATTGGCGTGCCAACCATCATTGCCAACCCGCTGGCGGGCATGTCGCTGTCCAATCGGGTGCAGGCACAAACCCTGGCCCAGGATGCGCCGTCGCTGCTGATCGCCTGTGGCTTGGCGCTGAGGAGCTTTGACTAATGGCCAAGATCAACTTACTGCCCTGGCGCGCCGAGCGCCGCAAACTGCGGGAACGCGAATTTGGCGCGATCATGCTGGCCGCCTTGGGGTTGGGCGTGCTGATGGTGTTTGTCGGCATGTGGTACATGGATCAGCGCATGGAGGGCCAGCAAGCCAGAAATGACTTGCTGAATCGAGAAATCTCCGTGCTCGACGACAAGATCAAGGAAATCGATGCCTTGCGCGGCAAGCGCGAAACCTTGCTGCAGCGCAAAGAGGTGATCGAGACGCTGCGCGCCAGTGGCTCGCAAACGGTGCGTATGCTCGATGCCCTGGTCAAGACCATCCCCGATGGTGTGCGACTCACCAACATCACGCAAAACGGCGATCAACTGAGCTTGGAAGGACTCGCGCAATCGCAGGCGCGCATTTCCACTTATATGCGCAATCTGGAGTCGTCGGATTTCCTCGCTGCCCCGGATCTTCAAAAGAGCGAAGCCAGCGGCCCGGATAAATCCGCGCGCTACAAGTTCACCATGCGCGTCGACCAGCGCAAATTGGCGGAAGAGAAAGCCAAAGAGGGCGATAGTGGCGCGGCCGCCAAGCCGACGGCGACCACCATTCCGCCAGCGCCGGCCAAGGGAGGTTGAGATGGCGTCCTTCGATCTATCCAAGCTGGACCGCAACAACTACGGCAGTTGGCCGATGCCGGTCAAATTTGCCGCCGCCTTGTTGCTGCTGCTGCTGCTCGTCGCTTTGGGTTGGTGGATGATGATCAAGCCCAAGCAAAACGAGTTCGCTGCAGCCAAAGCGCAGGAAGCCACCTTGATGGCCAGCTTTGCCGAAAAGCAGGGCAAGGTCGTCAATCTCGACGAATACAAGCAGCAACTCGCCGATATCGAAGACTTGCTGCGCCAGATGGTGCGGCAATTGCCGAGCAAGACCGAAATGCCGGACCTTTTGGTCGATATTTCGCAGACCGCCTTGTCGGCCGGCATCGACAACGAACTGTTCGAGCCCGGTGCCGAGTCGCCACACCAGTTTTATGCCGAGCGGCCAATTCAGTTGCGCATGGTCGGTACCTATCACCAATTCGGTGCTTTCGTGTCCGGGGTGGCGGCGCTGCCGCGGGTAGTCATTCTGACCATGCACGACGTTTCGCTGAAACCCTTGGCGAGTGCGCAACCGGTCAAGGGTCAACGGGCGGCACCGACCGGCCAACTGGTGTTGGAAGGCACGGTAAAGACCTACCGCGCGCTGGATGACAACGAAATTGAAGAAACTGCTACCCCAGCGAAGCCGGGTGCGGCGTCCGCCAGCCCCGCAGCGGCGGCGGAATAGGAGCGCGACCGATGAGACTTTCTGCAGCAACGCGGATCACAGCAAGCACCAAATGCCTGTTTTTGCTGGCGTTGGTTTTGCTGGTGGGTTGTGTACCTGGAACCCGCGACTTGGATCAGGAAATTGCCCGCATCAAAGCGCAAAAGGGCGTGCCGGTGGATCCCTTGCCGCCGATGAAGGAGTACGAGCCATTTCCCTACGCCGTTTACAACCAGCGTGACCCGTTTTCGTTGTTTTCGGGTGAAGCACCAGCCACTGGCGCGGGCGACGATGGTGCTTCTCCCGATAGCAGTCGCGTCAAAGAGCCCTTGGAGAGCTTCCCGCTCGACGCGCTCAACATGGTGGGCACGATGGGAAACGAGGCTGGCATGGTCGCCTTGGTAAAAGATCCGGATGGGGTCGTGCATCGCCTCACCGTGGATAATTACATGGGACAAAACGAAGGCCGGATTACCGCGATCTACGAGGATCATGTGGATCTGGTTGAGCTGGTCCAGAACGGCACTGGCGGCTGGGTCGAACGGCCCGCCGCCATCGCCTTGAACGATGGTTAACTTGAAGGGGTGGCTTGCATGAGTACTAACAACGATCCATCCATCGAGATCATCGCCACTAAAGCGGGACTGCATATGAATCAGAAACTGAAGATCGCGCTGCTGATGTTGGCCACCCTGGTGGGCAGCGGGCAACTATTTGCCGCCAACGCCATCACCGGTATCAGTTACGCCACCGTCGACAATGGCGCCACCGATATTCGCCTGGCCTTCGCCTCGGCACCGGAGCCGCCGGCCGCATTTGTCACCGAAACGCCACCGCGTATCGCTTTCGACTTTGCCGATACCGCCAATCAGTTGGTCGAACGCCGCATCAGCGTCGGCTCGGGTGCCACCATCGCCGTGTCGGCGGTGGAAGCGGGCGGCAAAACTCGCGTGGTCATCGAGTTGTCCAGCAGAGCGGAATACAGCACGCGACGCGATGGCAACGACCTGATCGTCACGGTCAGCGATGTGGTCCGCAACCTCAGCGCGGCCAGCGCGACCAGCACTGAATTAGTGAGTAGTCGAGGCGCCCCGGCCAGCGTCAACAACGTCGATTTTCGGCGCGGCCCCAATGGCGAAGGCCGCGTGCTGGTGAGTTTCAGTCGCGACAACATCGGCACCGACCTGCGTAAAGAAGGCAGCAAAATTGTTGTTGATGTCTTCGATGCGACGGTTGCCGAATCTTTGCCGCGGCGCTTGGACGTGACCGACTTTGCGACCCCGGTAAGTTCTATCGAAGCCACCGAACGCCCGGGTGGCGTGCGTCTGGAAATCGCCACCAGTGGCGATATCGACCATATGGCCTATCAATCCGGTACCGATTTCATCATCGAAGTGTCGGCGGTAAAGCTGCAGGAACAACAGCGCCGCAAACTCGGCGACGCGCCGAAGTATGAAGGCACGCCGTTGACCTTCAATTTCCAGGATATTCCGGTGCGCTCGGTGCTGCAATTGATCGCCGATGTGTCGGAACTCAATATCGTCGTCGCCGATAGCGTGCAAGGCAGTGTGACCACACGTTTGGTCAATGTGCCTTGGGACCAGGCATTGGACATCATTTTGCAGGCCAAGGGCCTAGACAAGCGCCGTCAGGGGGGGGTGATCTGGGTCGCGCCGACCAAAGAAATTGCCGAGCGTGAACAGGCATTGGAAGACGCGCGCAACGCGCTGGAAGTTCGTGAGCCGTTGATTACCGAATACATCGCCATCAATTACGGCAAGGCAAAGGATATGGCGGCGCTGCTGACCGAAGATTCAAAACAAGCCACCACCACGTCGGGTGGTGGCAGTTCGGCGACGAGCAGTGCATCGAGCAATCAGGGCTTTCTTTCACCGCGGGGTAGTGTCACTTTCGACGAACGTACCAATACGTTGTTGATCAATGACATTGCTTCAAAAATCAAGGATGTGCGCGATTTAATCGACTTGCTTGACCGGCCGGTGGACCAGGTACTGATTGAGGCCCGTATCGTTCTTGCGGATGAATCGTTTTCCAAGGAGCTCGGCGCGAAATTCGGCATCAGCGGCGCCGACACGGATAGCAGTGGCAACGTCATTTCAGTGGGCGGCAGCCTGTCGGGAACGGATAACATCATCAACGAGGCGCTGCGTCAACGATTGCGCAACTCCGACAACGGGTCGGCGCTGGGTGTACCCAATCAGCCAGGCTCGGGTGTGTTGGTGCCCAGGCTGGGAGAGCGACTCAATGTCAATCTTCCGGTGGCTTCGCCAGCCGGTGCCTTTGGGCTCTCGATTCTCGGCGCCAACTACATTCTGGATCTGGAACTTAGCGCGCTGCAGACCGAAGGACGTGGTGAGTTGGTTTCCAATCCGCGAGTGATCACCGCCAACCAACGCGAAGCCAAAATTACCCAGAATCGACAAATCGCCTTCACCACGACGACCGTAGCGCAAGGCGTGGTGGTGGAAAACATTAATTTTAAAGACGTGATCCTGGAACTCAAGGTCACCCCAACCATCACCAAAGATGATCGGGTATTTCTGGATTTGACAGTAAAGAAGGAGCAGGTCGAGAGCTTCGTCGCCACCAACACCGGTCGGGCGCCCAACGTGGCGACGCGTGAAGTGAATACTGCGGTTTTGATCGAAAATGGACAGACGGTGGTGTTGGGCGGGGTATACGAGTTCAGCTCGCGCGAGGATCTCCGCAAAGTGCCGTTCTTGGCAGATATTCCTGGGGTGGGTAATTTGTTCAAGAACAAAGCTAAATCCGGTGCCAAGGCAGAGTTGCTGATTTTCGTTACCCCCAAGATCCTTCGTTTACGCGGCAAAGAGTAGATCGCCGCTCGGCTTGGGCCGACACTGAGCAAGACCCCAACAACGAATCCAGAATTGCGGAGAATCCAAATGCATATGCGTCTTAAACTGCTGGCCCTTGTCGCGTCTTCACTGATCATCGCTGGCTGTGGTGGCGGCGGGAGTGGCAGCGCATTCACACCGCCAGCGGCGTCATTTGTGGTTACCGTGGCTGCCGGTCAGACGACCACCACGCCGAAGTCGCTGGTCGACGTGCTGGTTTCGGTGCGACGCAGTACCGGCGAGGCGGTAGCTGACGGGACTTCGGTAACGCTGCAGGTTAGCCCGCCTGCCGTGGGTCTGGTGTCGTTCATTTCGACAAGCAATAACGTAGTGATAGGTGATCGTGCGGTGGCCACAACAGCAGGTGGCAGAGCCAATTTCAGATTTCACAGCAAGGCAATTGGAACCGCGGTGCTGACCGCTTCGTTCAACGACCCCAACAGCACAGGAGCAGCAGTGACTGCGTCAACGAATGTGGCTGTTGTCACTGGACCGGCCAGTGACCCGCGCCTGCAGATGGTGGCGACTACCACGACTTTGCCAACGAACACTTTCGGCGTCGCTCCTTTCCTCGGATCGCCTTTCCTGTCGGAGGTGATAATTACTTGGCGCCGCCTGGACGGCACGCTGGTTAACACCGGCGACAAGGTCAACGTATCCGTCAACCCGGTGATCAATACTGCTGGCTTCTCAACGCCAGACGATCCGGCAACGACGGATATCAACGAGTTCTTGCTGCATCTTGCGCAAGCGCCGGTCAATAACGTCGCCGGCAAGTCTACGGTGTTCATGCAGGCCCTGGATATCCCATCGATCTCGGTGATGACGGTCACGGCCAACGATCCCAATACCAATGAAACCTTGGAGGCGGCGCTGACTTTCACCGTGGTCAACGGCTCACCCCAACTGCCCGGCAGTTTGACGCTCACACGGTCCGGCAATGCGCTGTATATCCAGGGTTCCGGCGGCCGTACATCGGACCAGCTGCAAGTGGCGATCAACGATGGTGCCGGTGGTCCGGTGCCGGACCCGGTTGGCAATGGCGTGGCTTTCAACAACCTGCAGATGGAACTCTTGGGTGGGTCGTTGGGCGGTGATCGTTTGCGCACGGTCAACGCGCAAGGCGCAACCGTTCAGGGCAATCTGATCACGGCGCGCAGCATCAATGGCCAGGCCCAGGTGACCTATGAAACCGGCACGCAGACGCGAATTGTGCAAGTCCGGGCAACGTCTGATCGCGCCGACAATAACGTCGATAACGGCATTATCGATCCGGTGACGGCGGTGCTGAGCATCACCGTGTCCGATGGTCGTCTGTTCGACTTGGATCTTGCCAGTCCGGCGGTGGACGCGATCGTGATCAATAACTCCTCGATCAGTTTGGACCCCGCAGCAACGCCGACGCCCAATGGCAGTTACAGTTTGACGGTTTCTGCCATCGCGACGGATCGTCAGGGCAACCCGGTAATCCCGGGCACCGAAATCCGCTTTGGCAGCATAGATGGGCCGCTTCAAAACAACGCCTTTGTGATCTCCGGACTGACCGGCAATCCGCAAGAGGGTGGCACCGGCTTTAGCGATCCTACTGGCTTGTTCACCACCCAGGGTGGCGGCGCTGGCCCCGGCGATACCTTGCTGGTGTTTGGTGAAGAAGTGGTCGGCAACCGGGATTTGGAAAGTGCCCGATTGGTGCAGTCGGTGAACGGTCCGACCAGCATCACCGTGCAGCGTCGTTTCAATTTCAATGACGATACCGGCGCGAGTGTGGATAGCGGAGCGATTCTGCCTTATGTCATCGGCCGCGCCGAAGACGGCAATATCCAAGCGGTGGCCGTTACCGATGCCAATGGTGTGGCACGCACCCAGCTCAATTATCCGGTGAGCAAGCTCGGGAAACTGGCGGGGATTCATGCCCAAGGTAACGGGGAAGTGATCAGCGGCACTCCGGAGCTGGTTACCGATGCCGAGTTCATTCGATTCGCCGGTGTCGCGCCGGGCACTTTGGTCGCATTCCCCAGTGCCATTCCCGGCAATAAAACCGTATCGGTGGATGTCTGCTATTTCGACGCGCAAGAGAACCCGATCTCGGGCAGCTTCGTAGCGTTCGCATTTCAAGATCTGAATGGTGGCACCGGCCGAGTGGACAGCGTGCAAACCTCCGGCGTGACCACCAGCCCGACTGGCCCAGATGGTTGTGTCACCGTTAGCGTGCAGACGCTTGGCATGGTGCCATCGAGTGGCGCTGGTACCGGACCGAAGTTGCAATTTTCGATTGGTGCCGCCACCGCTGACGTAACCATCACTACCGGCGCAGTGCTTCTTTCGGCCTCGCCAACGGCACTGATTGGTGACGGCGGTCGGTTGATAGCGTTGACCTTGACCAGCGCCGATGGCACCCCGATTGAAACCGCCATTATTACCGGCGTCTGTACCTCGTCCGGTGGAACGCTGAGCGTCACGCAACAAGCGCCGCCCACCAACGCCCTTGGCAAGACCACGGCCATCGTCACTGCCACCGGCTTTGATGTGACCACCGCGACCGGCCCCACTGGGAGCTGTGTGTTCTCGGCCGGCACTGCTACCGCTACCGTGACCTGGACCAGCCGCAACATTTGCGGAAGTGGTGGCGGGTTCAGTCCACCGCCGCCGGGATGCCCGTTCACGACGGTCAATCTCACCATCTTCGGGGTGGGCTCCTCCACCAGTATTCCGAGTGGCTTGACTTGCGTGGGGCCGACTTCCGGCGCTTGCACGGCAACCTTCGCTCCGGGTGAGCAGGTATTTGTGCAGTTGAATACACCGCCCACCGGTTGGGGCGGGGACTGCGCCACATTTGGAACGGCGCAGGCGGCCACCATCAATACCGGTGCTGCCAATAGCGTCACCAATTGCACGGTGACCTTCCCGTAACGCAGCTGGGAAACAGGTGTCCGAGGGGGCCGGTTGGCCCCCTCGGGATTTCTGGCGCGAGAATTCAGGCAAATGGCTGGTGGCTTCCGGCGAGCGGGCGGCCTGCTAGCATCGGCTTTTCCAAAAGTATCAGGTGGCGACATGGCTGAATCCCGATGGGAGCTGCAAGTCGGCGAGCTGGTGTTTAGTGAGGGCGATCCACCGACGTCGGCGTTCCTGATTGAATCTGGGCAGATCGAAATTCTCACTTTGCAGGATGGGGCGCCGCTTCGGTTGAGCGTGCTGGGAGCGGGGGATTTGCTCGGCGAAATGGCGATCATTGATGCCGCGCCACGCACCGCCACGGCACGTGCGTTGACCGCGGCGAGCTTGATTCCGATTGATGGCACCCAGCTGTCGGAACGTATCGAGACCAGCGACCCGATCGTGCGCGCCTTGCTGAAAGGGCAGTTATCGCGCTATCGCCATGCCTTGCACAGCCTGAGCGGACAAGACCCGGCGACCTACGCCATTCTCCACGGCGAGCCCGAACGCGGGCGGCGAGCCCAGGACGAGGGTGCGATGGCCAAGATTCACCTGGAGACGCAACTGCGCAATGCGTTGATCAACCGTACTCTGGAAGTGCGCTTTCAGCCGATCTATGACATCCCCTTGCAGCGTATTACCGGCTACGAAGCGCTCATTCGTTGGTCGCATCCCAGCCGCGGCCCGGTGTCGCCGGCCGAGTTTATTGCCTTGGCTGAAGAAACGTCGCTGATCGTGCCGATCGGCCAATACGTGCTGGAGCGCGTTGCCGAGGCGCTGGTCGCGCTGCGCGATCAAGGGGTGGCGGAGCTCCCGTGGATCGCCGTCAATGTCTCTGGGCGTCAGTTTGCAGAGCTCGACATGCTGGCGGCGGTGCGCTCGGCGGCGTTGGCCGCTGGCCTCGAACCGCGGCTGATCAAGATCGAGGTGACCGAAAGCCTCACCGTCGATATCGAACGGATTCGCACGCTGATCGAGCGTGCCCATGCCGAAGGTGTGATGGTTTCACTGGATGACTTCGGCACCGGCTTTTCGAATTTGGGCCATCTGCACAAACTACGCTTCGACTCGATCAAACTCGACCAGGGTTTTGTCCGGCAAATGCTGCTGGCGCCGCGCTGCATGGCGATCGTCAAAACGATCGTTGCCATGGTCCACGGGCTGGAGGCAGACCTGATCGCCGAAGGCGTGGAAACGCAGGCGCAATTTGATGCGCTGGCGGCCATGCAGTGCCGTTACATCCAAGGTTATTTGATCGGCAAAGCGCAGAGTCTGCCGGAGTTATTTGCCAATCACTTGCCTTGATCGTGCGGTTGGCGGCTGCGATTATCGATTGGTTTGGCGGCGCTAGCCAGCCACGAACCCGAGGTTTTCCGATCTACCGAGGCTGGTTGTGTGCGCCCAGCGCAATGAAACGATGACGCCGTTCCGCATGGAAGGGCGAGTTCCTCTGCCCCGATTGTTTTGGAGATCTTAGGCGTCGCGCAGAATTAACTTGCCCATCTTGCTGGTCCTTATCGCCCGCCGGGTGCACGCCCCGAAAGTGATGGAGGGCGGCTGAGTCGGGTTCATGCGGCGGCGTCTGGG
>PEUI01000030.1:4954-7819 GCA_002785585.1 Lysobacterales bacterium CG02_land_8_20_14_3_00_62_12 | reverse complement strand
GCCTTCGACAAAGCTGCCCTCGATTTTGACGAAGTCGACCGGTAGATGGCGCAGGTGGGTGAACGACGAAAAACCGGTGCCGAAATCATCCAGCGCAAACCGGCAACCGAGATCGCGCAATTGCTGCATGATTTTGCGCGTCTGGTGCAGGGAACTCATCTCGCTGGTCTCGGTGATCTCAAACACCAGCGCGCGGGCCGGCACCGCGGCGGCCTGGATCGCATTGACGATCAGCGCCATCGACTCGGGATCGGCCAAGGTCTGGTTGGACAAGTTGATGTTGAAGGCGATCCGGTCGAGCGCCGGGCGCCGCTCGGAAAGCAATTGCAGCGCGTGCTGCACCACCCACAGATCGATCTTCGGCATCATGCCGACGCGCTCGGCGAGCGGCACAAACACGCCGGGGGCGACGATGTCACCGCGGCGGTCGCGCATGCGGATCAATAGCTCGAACAGAATTTCCGGCGCCGCCGAGCCGAGTCGCCAACCCGGCATCTGTGCCAACGCCGCTTCGCTGGTCGGCAAGCCGCTGATCGGCACGATCGGCTGCAGGTCAAATTCGAAGCGGTTTTCTTCGAGCGCCGAGCGAAAGCGCTCGGTCCAACCCGCTTCCAGTTCACGAGCGACGCGCACGTCGTGTTCGCCGACGTAAATCTGGGTCTGGTCGCGGCCGCGTTGCTTGGCGGTTTTGCACGCCACCCGCGCGTGTTCGATGGCATATTCGGCCGACGGGGTGTCGCGCGACAACACCGCCACGCCGACCGAAACGCTGGCCTGGCGCTGATGTTTATTGACCAGATATTGGCATTGGTGGGCGAGTTCGCGGAAGCCGTCGGCGATGGCGAACAAGTTGTCCAGCGCGACCCCGGTCAATAGCATGGCCAGTCGATCGCCCTCCAAACGCGCCATCACATCGCCCTCGCGCAGGCGCTTGCTGAAGGTCTGGCCAAGATCGGCAACCAGTTGGTCACCGGCGCTGAGGCCACCGGCATCGAGAATGTGGGTATAGCGATCGATGTCGATATACAGCACCGCGGAATAACCGCCGTGCTCGCGGCAACGATTGAGTTCGGTGCCGAGCAGTTGCGAAAAATAGCGCGCGTTGTAGAGGCCGGTAAGGCCGTCGTGGATCAATTCCCAGCGCAATAAATCGGCGCTCTTGCGCTCGGAAATATCCCGGAATACGACCACCGATCCGGCGTGCGCCCCAGCCAGTTCCAGTGGTAGCACCGAGCATTCCACTGGCACCGGTTGTTGCTCCCGGTTGCAGAACACGGTCTCGAAGGTGGCGACCGTCTGGCCGCTGCGATAGGCCTGCTGCAAGCGGTTGGCAGCAGCCGAATCGGTCAGACCCGGCGCCGGGTGGATCACGATCGGTGCCGACAGGCCGATCAGCTCCGCGCCGTCGTGGTAGCCGAGCAGGCGCAGCGCGGTCGGATTGATGAAGCGGATGCGGCCCTCGGCATCGACGCCGAACACGCCGTCGCCGACCGCATCCAGAATGCTGTCGAGGCGCAGCCGCTCGGACTGGGCCGCTTTTTGCATCAACACCTGCCGTGCCAATCCGTCGATCCGCGCCAAGAACAGCTCTTTGGCTTCGTTCTTGAAGGTGCATTCCACCGCGCCGGCTTCCAGGCAGCGCTTGATCAGGTCTTCACGATAAGTGCCGGTGATGATCGAGATCGCGGCAGCGGCGGTGTCGGCATTGTGCTTGAGTTTTCGGCACAGCTCATCGCCGTTGCCATCGGGCAGAAAATAGTCGATCACCATCAGGTCGTAATGCGCCGAGAGTGCTTTCTGATAGCCCTCGGAAATCGATCCGGCGGTGTCGGTTTGATAGCCCTGGCGATCGAGCAATTGCCGGTAGGCCAGCCGCACGCTGGCGGAATCATCAACAAACAGAATCCGCAAGCCGTTGGCGGGCAACTGCGGAAGATCGCTGATCGCCATCGGCGTGCCGGCCATCGCCGAGGCCCGGCTCGGCTCGTCGCTCACCGGCAGCGGTTCGGTGACCGGCAGCAACTGGCGAATGCTGGCTGGAATCCGGGAAAACTGTGCCCATTGCAAATAGACAGTGGCGGCGCGGGCTTCGACAAAGGCGTCGAGCTCGCGGGTTTTCTCATGGGCCAACAGCAACAACGGAATGCGTGCCTGCCGCGGATTGCGCAGCAGCGTCAGCAAATCTTCGAACTCGTGGGTCATCCGCGCCGCGGCCCCGAGCACGATCAATCGATAGTTCTGGCCGAGATCGGCAGCGCGCTGCAGGTGGTCGATGGCGTCGGGGTAACTGTTGAGCTCGGCCCAACTGCCGACCTGCGCAGAATTGAGCGTGCGCTGCAACAAGTGCAGCAAGGTGGTGGAGCGTTCGATCAGCAAAATCCCCGACACGTCAATCCCTCGCTCTTCAGCACGCCTACAAAGCCTACAGCCTGACAGGTTCCGGCGCCGATCGAAGCGATTCTGCGCGCTGCTGTTCTGGCGCCAAAAGGGCCGCGCCGAACCGGCATTGTCGCGGGCAATGGTCGCGCCGACAAGCCTGAGTCTTGTCCAACGCGGGTTGAGCCTGAAGGGGCGAGTTCTGGCGAGTGGCCGGGGAAGCGCGATGGGTCGATCATCCGAACTGATGGTGATCGACATGAATGAGTCGAAGGTTTGCACGCTGGCGCAGGTGCGTGAGGTGCTCGCGGGCACGATGGCAAACGCACGCCGCCGACGCCATCGACTCGGCTCGCAAGCCGCCGACCCGGACTGGCCATCAGGAGTTGCTGGCCGCGTCGGTCGCCGGGCTGCTGGATCGTAGAACGGCGGTTGCAAGGGATCTTAGGCGTCGCGCAGAAATAACTTGCCCATCTTGCTGGTCCTTAG
>PEUI01000030.1:0-4924 GCA_002785585.1 Lysobacterales bacterium CG02_land_8_20_14_3_00_62_12 | reverse complement strand
TCACATAGTCCGACTATGCTCCACTTTGTGCGCCTTGCAGGCGAACGAAAGTCCGGCGCAATCTGCGCAAGTTATTTCTGCGCGACGCCTTAGCGATGCGGGGTTTCCTGCAAATAGGTATAGGCGGTGAGGCCGGCTTCCAGAGCGGCGCTGATCCGGGTCGCGGTGGCGCTATCCAAAGCGGCGGCGGCGATTTTTTGCTGGAAGGCAGCGCGCAGTGTTGCCGGGTCATAGCCGACGCTCGCCAGCACCTGATCGGCACGGTCGCCGGGGCGCGCATTGCTGAGTGCGAAGCCACCGGTAGTCAATCGCACATCGACGGTGCCGGTGTCGCCGAACAGATTATGGATGTCGCCGAGCGTCTCCTGATAAGCGCCGACCATGAAAAATCCCAGCCGGTAATTTTCGCCGCAGCGCAGGGCGTGCAAGGGCAGGCTGGCATCGACGCCTTCGGAATCCACATATTGGTCGATACGACCGTCGGAATCGCAGGTCAGATCGGCGATCACTCCTTGCCGGGTGGGGGCTTCGTCGAGGCGTTCGATCGGCACAATCGGGAATATCTGATGGATCGCCCAGATATCGGGCATCGACTGAAATACCGAGAAATTGACGAAGTATTTATCGGTGAGCTTCTCGTTCAACTCATCCAGCGCCGACCGATGCGAACGTTCGTCGGGCTTGAGCAGGCCACGCACCGCATGGGCGATGGCGTAGAACAATTCATCGAGCGCGGCGCGTTCGGCCAGGTTGATATTGCCGAGTGCGAACCCGGTTTGACCCTCGGCCAAAAAATGCAGGGCTTCGTGATACAGCTCCAACGGCGGCCGTTGCCCGATCGCCGCGTGGATCTCGCGCAGGTGGCTGAGCGCGTGCGCTTCCTGCGGCGTGCGCGCCGGCACCGCGCCGCTTGGTGAGAGTTCCACTTCGCTGACGTTGGCGATCAGCACGGCGTGGTGCGCGGTCATCGCGCGACCGGCTTCGGTGATCAACTGCGGCGGCGTGATCGCGTGCTCGCGGCAGGCCTCGGCGACCGGCTGCACAATCGTGGCGGCGTATTGGTCGAGGCCGTAGTTGATCGAACAATCGCTGCGTGAACGGGTGCCCTCGTAGTCCACGCCCAGGCCGCCGCCGACATCCACCGTGGTGATCGCGAAACCGAGCTGGTGCAACGCAACGAAATAGCGCATGGCTTCGCGCATGCCACCGGCGATATCGCGCACGTTGGAAATTTGCGAGCCCATGTGAAAGTGCAGCAGTTTCAGCGCGTCTTTCAGCCCGGCGCCATCGAGATCGGCCAACAGCCGCATCAGTTGTCCTGGATTGAGACCGAACTTGGCTTTGTCGCCGCCGGTGTTCTGCCATTTGCCACCGGCGATCGACACCAGCCGCACGCGCACGCCGAGCAGCGGTTGCACATCGAGTTTTCGCGCTTCCTCGATCACCAGCGCCAGCTCGCTCGGCTTTTCGATCACGATATACAGTTCCAGACCGAGCTTGCGCCCGATCAACGCCAACCGAATGTATTCGCGATCTTTGTAGCCGTTGCAGATCACCACGCCACCACGGGATAGCGCCAGCACCGCGATCAACTCCGGCTTGCTGCCCGCTTCCAAACCAAAGCCGCTGCCAGCCGAAGCCGCCAGCTCGCCAGCGACGCTTTGATACTGGTTCACCTTGATCGGATAAACCGCGGTGTAGCTGCCGGCGTATTGGTTGGCCGCCATCGCTCTGGCGAAGGCCTGCTGCATGCGCCCGCGCTTATCCGACAAGATATCGGTAAAGCGCAGCAACATCGGCAACTTCAGGCCAGCGGCTTCGGCGGCCTGCACCACGTCGACCAAGGCGATGGCGCTGCCGTTGGCGGCATGCGGTTGAATCAGCAAGCGGCCACGGTGATCGATATCGACATAGCCTTCGCTCCAATGCCGAATCGAATAGGTGTGACGGGCGCGTTCCAGGTTCCACTCATTCATCGGGTCCAAGCTCCGGCCTTGGCTGCTTGCGGAAAGGGTTCGGTTGGGAATGGCATCGACCGCAACAAAAATACCGCATTCGACTACCCGATAAGGTAGCCGGGCAAAAGCGCAGCGGCGCCGACGCAAGAGTCTCCTCGTAGCAAAACGTCGGCTCCGCTGCGCTTGAGCCGAGCTATGGCGCAGAGGATTTCAGAAGACCTTCGGCGGCTGCGCAGCGACCAACCGCGCGCAGTGTAGCGGTGCCGTTGCCGGTGCCGGACAGTTGCTGGTGTGAACGTCGGCAAAAGCGCGGTCGATGACGCCCGCTGGCATTGCGCAGAGCCACGGTGGCGCCGCTACAATCGCCGAACTATTAAAACCCAGCAGGGGCGTTTCATGAGTCTGAACACGGACTGGTTCACCGAACGGCATCTGGCGTCTGGCTCGGCCATTTCCTTTCGCATCAAGGAAAAACTGCACGCCGAGCAAACGCCGTTTCAGCATATCGAGATTTACGCTACCACCGACTGGGGCCATTTGATGGTGATCGACGGCTGCGTGATGCTGACCAGCCGCGACAATTTTCTTTATCACGAGATGATGTCGCATCCGGTGCTCTACACCCACACCAGCCCGAAACGCGTGGTCATCATCGGCGGTGGCGACTGCGGCACGCTGCGCGAGATTCTCAAGCACCGCGAAGTCGAAACGGTCGTCCAGTGCGATATCGACGAGCGCGTCACCCGCTTGTCCGAACTGTATTTCCCGGAACTGTGCGAATCCAATGGCGACCCGCGTGCCACCCTGATGTTCGACGACGGCATTGCCTACATGAAGGCGTTGGATGCCGAATCGGTGGACGTGGTGATCGTCGATTCCACCGATCCGATCGGCCCCGCCGAGGGGCTGTTCAACCAGGCCTTTTATGCCAGTTGCCTGCGGGCGTTGCGGCCCGGCGGCATTTTGGTGCAACAAAGCGAATCGCCGCTGGTGCATGTCGAGCTGATCAAAGCGATGCGCGACGCCATGCGCAATGCCGGCTTCGACCACCTGCGCACGCTGCCGTTTCCGCAGCCCTGCTATCCCACCGGCTGGTGGAGTTGCACGCTGGCGCGCAAGCATCTGGACTTGGGCACGTTCCGCGAACGCGGCGCGGCCACCAAACAATTCGCCACCCGTTACTACAACGTGGATACCCACAAAGCGGCGCTGGCGATGCCCGAGTTCCTGCGCGCCGCGCTGGAGTGATGATGGCGGGCCTGCTTGCCGCTCACCGCAGTGATCGCCGCAACGGCGCAACGGCGCGGCGCTTTCCGATTCCCGCTGGCTCGGGGCAGCACCGATGACTTCGATCCGCAAGTTCCACTTTCACTGTGGCTCGCTATTGCTGGCGTTCACTGCCGTCGTCACGGCGGCGGAGCCGCATCCCGGCGTCGATGACTTTCTGCACGAACTCAAAGCCGAAACCCACGCCGATCATGCCAGCACTCAGCGCTGGAAAAAGTTGCTGGCCGGCGCCGAGTTTCAGCCCGCGATCATCGCCGCCATCAGCAAACCGGCAGAAGCCAGCAAAACCTGGCAGCAGTACCGGCCCATTTTTCTGACCGAAAAACGTCTGCACGACGGCGTCGCCTTCTGGACCGAGCACCGCGCGCTGTTGGCCAGTATCAGTGCCGAAACCGGCGTGGCGCCGGAGATCATCGTCGCCATCATCGGCGTGGAAACCAGCTATGGCCGCGTCACTGGCAACTATCGGGTGCTCGATGCGTTGACCACGTTGGCGTTCTACTACCCGCCGCGCGCAGCGTTTTTCCGCAAGGAACTGAAGACCCTGCTGCGCCAGCCGAGCACACGGTTTCCGGTGGCGCTGGATGAAATCACTGGCTCCTACGCCGGCGCCATGGGTTCGGCTCAATTCATGCCGTCGAGCTATGCCGAATACGCCCGCGACCAGGATGGCGATGGCCGCATCGACTTGTGGAACTCAACGGCTGACATCATCGCTTCGGTCGCCAATTATTTTGTGGTCCACGGCTGGGTAAGCCAGGCGCCGATCGCCGAGTTGGCCACGGTGGCGGATGCTGCGGTGCTGCCTGAATTGCGCGGCACCGAGCCCGTGCACTCGGTCGCGACGCTGGCCGCCAGCGGCTATCAAAGCAGCCTGCCGCTCGATCCGAACCTGCCCGCCACCTTGGTGCAGTTGGCGGGTGCCGATGGCAGCGAAACCTGGATCACCCACCGTAATTTTTACGTGATCACCCGCTATAACCGCTCGCCGATGTATGCCATGGCGGTGTTCCAGTTGAGTCAGCAACTCACCGCCGCGATCGCCACACCGGCGGCGGGCGCACAGTGAACCAGGGCGCCCTGCGTTGGCTGTGCGCAGTGCCGCTGGCATTGAGTCTTGGCGCCTGTGGTTCGCATTCAAGCCGCGCCGACCGGCCTTTTGCAGATCGCGATGGGGCACCACCGGTCCCGGCCGATGTCAGTCGTATCCCGGAGCCGGTGCCGCACGCCGAACCGCGCTCGGCTTATGGCAACCAGTCGCCCTACCGCGTGCTGGGCCGCACCTACCAAGTGCTGCCGAGCGCGGCGGGTTATGTCGAACGCGGCATTGCGTCCTGGTATGGCAGCAAGTTTCAGGGTCGGCCAACTTCGTCGCGCGAGCCCTACGACATGTACCAGATCAGTGCTGCGCACAAGACCTTGCCGTTGCCGACTTATGTGCGGGTGACCAATCTGGAATCCGGACAATCGCTGATCGTGCGGGTCAATGATCGCGGCCCGTTTCATGACAACCGCATCATCGATCTGAGTTACGCGGCGGCGGTGCGACTGGGCATCCAGGCCAAAGGCACCGGCCTGGTCGAAGTCCGTGCCATTGATCCGGCCGATCCGGAACAGGACTCCACGCTGCCGCGCCCGGCGATTGGCCGACATCGGGTCTACGTTCAGGTCGGTGCCTT
>PEUI01000192.1 GCA_002785585.1 Lysobacterales bacterium CG02_land_8_20_14_3_00_62_12 | reverse complement strand
CCTTGCGCCGCTCCGCGGCGCGCTATTTCACGATTTTAAGATTTTTTCCGCAAGCCAAGAGCGACAGCAGAGCAGAGCAGAGCCAATGATGCCAAAAGCCAAATCGGTGAGGCACGAAGCAACGCAAATGATGGATCGACCCATCATTTGGGTTGCTTTTGGCTCCCAAAAAAAAGTGCCAAAAAAAGGTGCTTAAAGAGAAAAGAGGGGGGACTTGCCAAAAAACAGGCCTCAAACCCGCGCCGTAGATGCGTTTCAGGCACTTTTGCTTTGTCCCTACCACAGGGACAGTTTGTCCCTGTGGTAGGGACAAACTGTCCCTGTGGTAGGGACAATTTGCCAGAAATTCCCGCGAATGCACTCTCTCGCAATGTCCCTGTATTGCGTTACAAACGACACGCTGATAGCCTCCCACTTTGTCACCAAACGCAGGGAATTTTGCAGCAATGGCGAAGATGGAACGGACAGAAACGACTGTCGACACGCTGACGGGGGTGGTGCTGTCTGCAAAGTCGAACGTCATAAGCCTGCGACCGCTCGACGACGAGCCCGCGTACCTCAAGATGTACATCGAGGACCTGGGCCTGCTGTTGAAGATTCAGAACGCGCATCGGAGCATCCTGCTGCGCATTGCATCATTTCTGGACTACGACGGACTCGTTGCACTCACGACGACACGTCGTGTGCGGATCGCGATGTCGTGTAACGTGTCTGAAAAGACGGTGCGTAATGCGATTACCGCCCTGATTGCTGAGGGGATCATGAAACGTGTCGGGCGGGCCGAATACGAGATGAACCCGCATCTTTTTGCCCGCGGTGCGTGGGTGGAAATACGCGGCCGGCGCGAAGCGTTCAAGGTCGAGCTGATTTACTCGGCAGATGGTCGGCGGCAGATCCGCACCCAACGCATGTCCGCGGCCGAAGCCGCCAGAAACCAACTCGAAGGCAATCTGGGCCAGCAGTCGTTGCCGTTGCCGCTTGTCTAACCCTCCCCCTACCCCATCCCCGGCCCGCGCGGCCGCGCTGCTGGCGGCTTC
>PEUI01000270.1 GCA_002785585.1 Lysobacterales bacterium CG02_land_8_20_14_3_00_62_12 | reverse complement strand
CACCACCATGGTGAAGTTGACCGATGCACCCTTCGCCGCCGCAATCCCGGTCTTGGCCACCCCATTGGTCAAGGCGCCACCAGTTGCCGGCGGTGGCGTTGTGGCACAGGACACGCCGACGGCACTGAACGCCGAAGTCACGTTAGCCACGGTCTTGCCCAGGTCGGTGGCCGCCGTCTGTACACCGCAAGCACCGGTGTTGAAGGTGCTGCTCGGGGTCCAGTACAACCGGTTGGCACGCGCGAACACCTGGAACGCAGACTGCGTGTTCCAGCCGGCGGTAGTCGCCAGTTTGTAGAACGCCTTGTTGTAGACGCCGGAGGACAAATGCACGTCGAGGCCACTGGTGTAGTTGGCGGCATTGTCGATCGAATGGCCGTCCTGGGTCGGATTGGCCATATAACGCAGGGCACCGGTGCCTTTGAAGATTTCCGGCCCAACCAGGAAATCGTTGCTGCCTTTGTAGTAGAACTCGGTCGCTTCACCGGCGATATCCGAATAGGCCTCGTTCATGCCGCCCGACTGACCCGAGTAGGTCAGGTTGGAGTGCTGCTCGGTAAACCCATGGCTGACTTCATGGCCGGCCACATCGACGCTGACCAGCGGATAGAAGGTGGTGGCGCCGTCGCCGAAACTCATCACCGATCCATCCCAGAAAGCGTTTTCGTAGTTACTGCTGTAGTGAACGCGCATCACCATCTGGAAGTTGAGCGGATTGACGCCCATGTAGGCCTGGTACATGTTCTGGATCACGCCGCCAAAAAAATGCGCGTCGTTGATCGGTGAGAACGCGCCATTGATGGCTTTGAAAGTATTACGCGGACAGGTGAACTTGTAGGCGGTGGTGCCGGTCGTGCCGCCATTGAGATTGACCGACTTCACGTTGGTGTTGACCATGTTGCAGCTGGCATCGACGTTTAGAAAACCATGGATGCTGCCGGTGGTGCCGTATTCGTACTGGCCGGTCTTGTTGTTGCCGCCGGGTCCGGTGGCATTGGTGGTGGCCAGGCCATCCCATTGTTTGAGCACGCGACCACTATTGGCATCGACGATCACAAACGGCCGCGTCGGCGTACCGCCGGCAGCGGTATCGGCAAAAAACGAGACGACGTAACTGAGATGCGCCGCATCCTCGTCATCGACGTAAATCATCTGCGTGTTGGTTTCGTTCTGGATCTTCATGGCCGCCAGACGGATGCCCAAGGCGGCGCGCTTGGCGGTGGTCGAGGCCGAGGTACGCGACACCGAGGCGCTAAGGCGCGTCAGCTCGCGGTCCAAACCATTGACACTCCGACCGAACAGGGATTTCACCGAGCCGTCGGCAGCTTCGCTGACCACAACGTGCTCGCCCCAAATCGGGATGCCGCGATAGGTCTGCTGATAGCGATAGTGGTTGGTGCCATCGCGGTCTTTGCTGGTGTCGAGCACCTGCAAGGCCGAACTGGCGTCGAGACCGAGAAATTCAGCGTGGCGCACGCTGCGATTGCTGGCGGTACCGGTGGTGCTGGTGGCAGCGCGAAATTGCGCGTTCATCGCCGCGACATCCTGCTGATGCAGGTCGTTGCGGCTGGCCGCATCCGCGGTGGTGGCGGCCAGCGCCAGTGCCAGCGGGGTTAACGCAATGAGGTGAAGTAGACGTCGACTCGTGTGGTTCACAGTTTTCTTCCCAAGTTAAGTGGATAAGCAATCGCCGAAGCGACCGAAAGACCTCGTTGTCTCCGGACTGATCCCGCACTCTTCTGACGAGCCAGCGTGGGCCTCTTGTGCAACATCACAGAAGAAAAGAATCGTCCCCGGATTCGTCCAACACCCTGATCGAAGTGCTGGACCGGCGCGAACATAGCCGCACCCCTGCCAAAGGTAACGCTGCATCGCAACATCTGACCGGGGCCAGTCGCCCCTGGGCAAGTCGGGCGCTGATCCACCGCAGCGGGTAACGGCTGTTACTATCGTCCGGTTGGTCGATTACGCGTGGGAGCGCCCTCATGAATCTGCACGGCAAAACGCTATTGATCACCGGTGCTTCTCGTGGCATCGGCCTGGCGATTGCACTGCGCGCGGCACGCGATGGCGCCAACATCGCCATCGTCGCCAAGAGCGATGTCGCCAATCCCAAACTGCCCGGCACCATCCATAGCGCGGCGCGCGCCGTAGAAGACGCGGGTGGCAAAGCGTTGGCGATTGCCTGCGATATTCGTGAAGAAGATCAGGTGATCCACGCCGTGGCCGCTACCGCAGCGCATTTCGGCGGCATCGATATTCTGGTCAACAACGCCAGCGCGATCTGGTTGCGTGGCACCGCCGACACACCGATGAAGCGCTTCGATCTGATGTTCGGCGTCAACGTGCGCGGTACTTTCTTGTGCTCGCAACAATGCTTGCCGTTCTTGAAGCGCGCTGGCAACCCGCATATTCTGACGCTGGCACCACCGCCCAATCTGAATCCAGCATGGTTTGCGCCACACACCGCTTACACCATCGCCAAATACGGCATGAGCCTGTGCGTCTTGGGCATGGCCCGAGAGTTCGCCGCCGACGGCATTGCCGTCAACGCCCTGTGGCCGCGCACCGTCATCGCCACCGCCGCCATCCACATGTTGCCCGGTGTCGATCCGGCGCGCTGCCGCAAACCGGAAATCGTCGCCGACGCCGCGCACGCGGTACTGGTTCGTCCCAGTCGCGAATGCAGCGGCCAATTTCTGATCGACGACAACGTGCTGCGCGCAGCCGACATTACCGATCTCGACCGATACGCCATGCAACCCGGCGCCGATCTGCTGCCGGATTTGTTCTTGGATGTTTGACTGACATCGCCGGTGACCCAAGATCAGCAACCACTCGCGCCATTTCTCGCGGATTTGCACCAAGCGCAGGAAAAATTGCTCGGGGTGCAGAACCACCCGGATGTAGCAGGCCAAACAATGGAACTCGATCAGGCTCAGCCCTGCATCAACGCCTGCGCGCGCAATTGAACATGCCGCTCGATCAGGGTGGTCAGCAGGCCAAAATCCCGTGGCGCCATATCCATGAATTCAACGCCAACGCTGGTGCTGTCGGCACGCACCAGCACCACTTGGGCGGTCAGCGCCTCGGCGCCGGGGACGATCAATTTGAGTGCGAAGCGGCTGCCCGAAGGCGCCGCAAAGCCCTCCGGGCGGGCCATCTTCAGGCCATTGATCGACAGATCCAGCAAGCCGCCGCGCAGCCGCTGGCCGTCGATTTCCACCTCGCCCTCGCCGGACGTGGCAAAACGGGTCTCTTGACGACGATCATCATAGATTTCGGCCACGGCAGGTCTCCTGATCAGCGGATAGGCAGGCGGCTAGTGTATAGTGCGCGGCTGGCAACACCACCGCGCCGATGGCGGGGTGAATCGAGTCAGTCAGGCCGCTTTGCTAGCCCCTGCGGCACACCGCCAAAGCGCGCTATCCCGGTTTCCACTGCCCCCGGCACCTTGCGGCGGACGGGGAATCAAGCTATAGTCCCGCCCCTTTTTCGCCCCATCCTTATAGATTCTGGAGTTTCCCCATGAAGACCGTCAGCGCCAATGCGCAAACCGTCAAGCGCGACTGGTTCCTGGTCGATGCCACCGACAAAACGCTCGGCCGTTTGGCCAGCGAATTGGCGCTGCGCCTGCGCGGCAAGCACAAACCGGTATTTACTCCACACTGCGATACCGGCGATTACCTGGTCGTGGTCAACGCCGAGAAGATCGCCGTCACCGGCAACAAGCTGCAGGACAAGATGTACCACCGCTTCACTGGTTACATCGGCAATCTGAAAACCACCTCGTTGCGCGACTTGCTGGCCAGCCACCCGGAACGGGTGATCGAGATCGCCGTCAAGGGCATGCTGCCGAAAAACCCGCTCGGTAGGCAGATGGCGCGCAAGCTCAAGGTCTACAAAGGCACCGAACATCCCCACACTGCCCAGCAGCCGCAAGCGCTGGATATCGGCTAACTCCGGAGAGTATGAAAATGGCTTTGCAACAGAACTACGGCACCGGTCGCCGCAAATCCTCCGCCGCCCGCGTCTTTCTTCGTAAAGGCACCGGCGTCATCACCGTCAACGACAAGGCCCTCGACGCTTTTTTTGGCCGTGAGACTTCGCGCATGATCGTCCGCCAGCCGCTGGAAGCGGTCAAGATGACCGACAAATTCGACGTGCTGGTCACGGTTGAAGGTGGCGGCATGACCGGCCAGGCCGGCGCCATCCGTATGGGCCTGTCCCGTGCCTTGGTCGAGTACGACGAATCCTTGAAGCCAACGTTGCGCAAAGCCGGCTTCATGACCCGTGACGCCCGCGAAGTGGAACGCAAGAAAGTGGGCCTGCACAAAGCCCGCCGCGCTCCACAGTTCTCCAAGCGCTGATTGCTGGGACTGAGGTTGTCAGCGTAGAGGGTGGGTAGCAACCCACCACTCATGTCGGAACGATGGAGCCGGTGGGTTGCACCCACCCTACGACAATGCAGCACTCCGCTTTACTCCCTCCCCGATGTTTGGGGAGGGCTGGGGATGGGTTCGGCAGGCAGCGCCGGTCCATTTCTTTGGTGAACATAGCTTGGCAAAGTTCACCAAGATTGGCTAATTGGCGTCGCTTTGCGACCATGGGGCACATCGCTTTTCTCCCTCTCCGATGTTCGGGGAGGGCTGGGGAGGGGTTAGGCAGGCATCGCCGGTCCAGTTCTTGTTGCAGCGCTGCTGCGCAGCAGTTCGGTGTAACCAAATCTGACGCTGATGGCTTTTACAAGTGCGGCACCCCCGCTTTGCTCCCTCCCCGATGTTCGGGGAGGGCTGGGGAGGGGTTAGGCAGGCATCGCTGGTCCAGTTCTTGTTGCAGCGCTGCTGCGCAGCAGTTCGGTGTAACCAAATCTGACGCTGATGGCTTTACAAGTGCGGCACCCCCGCTTTGCTCCCTCCCCGATGTTCGGGGAGGGCTGGGGAGGGGTTAGGCAGCCAGCGCCGGTCCATTTCTT
>PEUI01000287.1 GCA_002785585.1 Lysobacterales bacterium CG02_land_8_20_14_3_00_62_12 | reverse complement strand
CCGCAATGCCCATGGCGCGGAATTGTTCCGGCAACGGATGATCGTTGACATCGCCACCCAAGCGGCGCAACGCATTGACCATCGATTGCCGCGAAGCCAAGCTGGCGCCACCGGCATCGGCGCGAAACTCGCGGTAGCGCGAGAACCACATCACTACCATCGACGCAAGCATGCCGAACAGCACCTGCAGCACCATGTAGATGACGGTGTGCACGATCGAATCCAGCATCCCGGGGCCGTCATCGTCATTGCGGCGCAGCGCCGACGAGACAATCGACGCGACAATCGAACTAAAGAACACGACAAAGGTGTTCAGCACGCCCTGCAACAGCGACAGGGTGACCATGTCGCCATTAGCGACATGGCTGACCTCGTGACCGAGCACCGCCTCGACTTCGTCACGCCGCATCTGCCGGAGCAGGCCGGTACTGACCGCGACCAGCGCCTGGTTTCGGTTCCACCCGGTGGCAAACGCATTCAACTCCGGGCCTTCGTAGATGGCCACTTCCGGCATGCCGATGCCCGCTTTGTCCGCGTGCCGCTTGACCGTAGCCAATAGCCAGGCCTGCTCTTCGGTGCGTGGTTCGACAATGACTTGGGCGCCGGTACTGCGCTTGGCCATCCATTTGGAAATCAGCAGCGAAAACATGGCGCCGGTCATGCCGATCACGGCAGAAAACAACAACAGGCCACCGAGGCCACCGCTACTGCGGTTGAGTCCAAAAATACTCGACACCAGACCCAGCACCAACATCACCGCCAGATTGGTGGCGACAAATAACATCACTCGCATCATTTCGCATTCTCCTGATTGTCGACCGGGGCCAGATCCGAACGCTGAAACTGGGGACAAGACCGCGCCATTCAAGGTTAGGATAGCGGCCCTCTGCGCTGCCGGTGGCGCATGATGCAGCGCTGCCCAACCGGCGCGAACCCGCCATGGTGATCGACATCAACCCAGCGTCCCTCAACCCAACCTACCGTGGCCGCTTTGCGCCCTCACCGACCGGTCGCCTGCACCTGGGCTCACTGTTCACCGCGGTCGCCAGTTACCTGCGGGCGCGCTCCTGCAACGGTAGCTGGATCGTGCGCATGGAAGACCTGGACCCACCCCGCGCCGAGGTCGGCGCCGCCGACGCCATCCTGAAAACCTTGCGCGCGTTCGGCTTGGAAGCCGATGCCCCGATCTGTTTTCAAAGCCAGCGCCACACCCGCTATCGCGCGGCGCTGCGTTTGCTGGAGTCGGCCGGTCTCGCCTTTGCCTGCGCCTGTTCGCGCACCGAGTTGGCGCCAAGCGGTCGGCACCACGGCGTTTGCCAGTCGTCGGCCGACGCCACCGCGTGTCGGCGACTTTGGGTGCCCGCGGCCCACTGGCAATTCACCGATCACCACCGTGGCAGTTACCACCAGCACAGCGGCACGGTGGGCGACTTTGTGCTGTGGCGCGCCGATGGACTGCCGGCCTATCAATTGGCGGTGGTGGTCGATGATGCGGCCCAAGGCATCACCGAAGTGGTGCGCGGCAATGATCTGCTGGATTCGACACCACGACAGATTTATCTGCAACAACGGCTCGCCTTGCCGACGCCGCACTACCTGCATCTGCCGGTGTTGATCGACCAATCCGGCAATAAATTGAGCAAATCGACCGCGGCCTTGGCGGTCGCCGACGACAACGCGCTGCCGACCCTGAAAATCTTGCTCAAATGGCTCGGCCAACCCGATCAAAACCGCGCTACCAGCGTCCGCCAACTGCTATTGGCAGCCAGCGCTGCGTTCGATCCCAGACGGATTCCACAAGCTACCGGCATCCGCATCGACGGCGGCGCCCACTACACTATCCCGACGCCGCCAGCGACCACGGCAGCACCTCACGCAGTCCCTAATGGAGAGCAAGCATGACCTCAAGAATTGCATTGGTTACCGGTGGCACCGGCGGCATTGGCACTGCGATCTGTCGCCGTTTGGCGCAGATGGGGCATCGCGTCGCGACCAATTATCGCGATCTCGCCCGCGCGCAAAACTGGCAGATGGAACAAAAAGAAGCTGGCTTTGATTTCTGCATCGTGCCCGGCGATGTCAGTGCCCCCGAGACCGCCGCAGCGATGGTGGCGGCGGTCGAAAAAGCCCTCGGTCCGGTGGATATCTTGATCAACAACGCCGGCATTACCCACGACACCACCTTCCACAAGATGAGTGCCTTGCAGTGGCAGGAAGTGGTCAATACCAATCTCAACTCTTGCTACAACGTCACCCGGGCGGTGATCGAAGGCATGCGCAAACGCCAGTGGGGCCGGATCATCCAGATCTCCTCGATCAATGGACAAAAAGGCCAGTACGGCCAGGCCAATTACGCCGCCGCCAAGGCGGGCATGCACGGCTTTACCATCTCGCTGGCGCAGGAAAGCGCCAAACTTGGCATCACCGTCAATACCGTGTCGCCGGGTTATGTCGGCACCGATATGGTGATGGCGGTGCCAGAAGAAGTCCGCGCCAAAATCGTCGCCCAGATCCCGGTGGGGCGGCTCGGACGGCCCGATGAGATCGCCTACGCCGTCAGTTTTCTCGCCGCCGAAGAAGCCGCCTGGATCACCGGTGCCAATCTCGCCATCAATGGTGGCCACTACATGGGCTGGTAAGCCAGCCCGCAACCGCTTTTGAGCAGCAACCAATGACCAAGCCCTACGACCAAGCCTACTTCGACCACTGGTACCGCACCCCCGGCCATCGCGTCGGCATGAAATCCCTGCTCGAACGCAAGGTCCGGCTGGCGCTGGCGGTGGCCGAGTATCACCTGGGCCATCGGGTGCGCTCGGTGCTGGATGTCGGTTGCGGTGAAGGCGTCTGGCGTGCCGCCCTGCTGGCCGAACGGCCGCAGATCCACTATCTCGGCGTCGATGCCAGCGCCTACGCGGTGCGTCGTTACGGCCAGGCGCGCAATCTGAAATGGCTGCGCTTCGAGCAATTGGCCGAGGTGCGCTTCGGTGCGCCGGTGGATTTGCTGGTCTGCGCCGATGTCGTGCATTATCTGAAATCTGCCGCCGTGCGCCGCGGCTTGCAGGGCTTTGCCGAACTCTGCGACGGCGTCGCCTTTATCGAGACCTTTGCTCGCGGTGATGCCTTTGTCGGCGATACCGAGGGCCACGTCGCGCGCAGCGCGTCCTGGTATCGGCAGGCGTTTGCCGATGCTGGTTTTACCGCCTGCGGTTCGCATTGCTACCTCAGTCAACGATTGAAAGAATCGGCCACCGCACTGGAGTTATTGCCCGCATGAATCTGCATCGACGCTCGCAGCGGTGGGCTGGCATTGGCGTTGGCTTGATCGTTTCAGCCGCGGGCGCCGCGCTCGCCGCCGCCCCGAAGCCACCGCCGACCGCACCGACCATGGCCGCAGTGATCGCCGATTCGGTCGCCGCCGACTGGCGTCCGTTGGACCCCGAACAGACCCTCTATCTGCAACTCGAAGGCGGTCGCGTAATCCTTGAACTGGCGCCCCAATTCGCGCCAGCGCACGTAAAAAATATCAAAACCTTGGTGCGGCAACGTTACTTCGATGGCCTGAAAATCCTCCGCGTTCAAGACAACTACGTCGTGCAATGGGGCGATCCGGAAGCCGGCAACCGCGATCAAGCGCGCGCACTGGGCGCCGCACAGCCGCGTCTGGTGCCGGAGTTCAGCATCGGCTACGACGCCCAATCACCGTTCACCCGCCTGCCCGGCACCGATGGCTATGCGCCGGTGGCGGGATTCGCCGCTGGCTTTGCCGTCGGCCGCGATCCCGCCAGCAAGCAAACCTGGCTGGCGCATTGCTATGGCGCCCTCGGTGTCGGTCGGGACGACGCCGAAGACAGCGGCAATGGCGCCGAGCTGTATGTCGTGATCGGCCACGCACCGCGCCATCTGGATCGCAACATCGCCGTGGTCGGGCGCGTCGTTCAAGGCATCGAATGGCTCTCTGCGCTACCGCGCGGCAGCGCCAGCATGGGATTTTATGCTGAGCCCGAACAACGCATTGCGCTGCACTCGATCCGCTTGGCGGCGGATTTGCCGGCCGCCGAACGCGTCGATCTCGATATTCTGCGCACCGACACAAAAACCTGGAATGCCTGGGTAGAAAGCCGCCGCAATCGGCAGGAAAGCTGGTTCAAACGTGCCGCCGGTTTTGCCGATTTGTGCAACATCCCGGTGCCGGTGCGGGCACATTCGGCGCGGTGATTGCGGCCCGGCGCCGCCCAAACCGTGACCACGGATGGCGCCGATTCGGCCATCGCCGGTGACGCGTGTTCTGGAATCACTGGCACGGCCTATGCTAGTTTGGAAGCATGAGCAAAGTGCGCATCATCAAAAAATACCCGAACCGGCGTCTGTACGACACCGAGATTTCGAGCTACATCACGATTGATGAAGTGCGCCAACTGGTGGTCGACAACCAGCGTTTCGAAGTACGCGATGCCAAGACCGGCGCAGACCTCACCCGCAGCGTGCTGTTGCAAATTATCTCCGAGCATGAAGAGCACGGCACCCCGCTGTTCACCACGCTACTGCTGTCGCAGTTGATCCGCTTTTACGGCGACTCCCTGCAAGGCCTGATGGGCAATTATCTGGAGCGCAGTCTGCAAGCCTTCATCGACCAGCAGCAATCGTTCAAGAGCCAGATGAACAGCGTGCTCGGCAAGACGCCCTGGTCGATGCTCAACGACTTGACCGAGCGTAATCTGGAGTTGTGGAAATCGCTGCAGGCAACGGTGACGCCGCCCGCGCAACCCAGCACCTCGGCGAACAAAAAGCGCTGAAGCGACGGCCTACCTCCGCCATCCATGCCACTACGGCGCTCGATCCCTGGCTTTTCACGCCCCACGCTGGACGCCAAGCCGTGGCCGTCGCTAACATTCGGCGCTTAGGCGTCGCGCAGAAATAACTTGCGCAGATTGCGCAGGACTTTCGTTCGCCTGCAAGGCGCACAAAGTGGAGCATAGTCGGACTATGTGACGCTTTGTGCAACGACGCAGGCGGGCGAAAAAACCAGCAAGATGGGTAAGTTATTTTTGCGCGACGCCTTATCACGGCGGTGTTGCCGCCACTTCAGGGGAATCTGCATGAGCGCACGCACCGCCATCGTCACCGGCGGCATCGGTGGTCTTGGCACCGCCATCTGTCAGCAACTGGCGCAGGCCGGTCGCCAGGTTATTGCCGCCGACCTCGACAGCCGCAGTGATCGCATCGCCGCGTTTGTTGCGGAACAGTCCGGGTATGCCGGAAAAATCCAATTTGAAGCAGTGAACGTCGCCCATTTCGCCTCCTGTCAGGCGTTGCTCGAACGCGTCAACGCGCGCTACGGCGCGGTCGACATTCTGGTCAACGCCGCCGGCATCACCCGCGACAGCTCGCTGCGCAAGATGAGTGAGCAGCAGTGGCAGGAAGTGATCGGCGTCAATCTCGATGGGGTCTTCAACATGTGCCGACAAGTGGTCGATGGCATGTGCGAGCGCGGCTTTGGCCGCATCGTCAATATCTCCTCGATCAATGGCCAAACCGGCGCTTTTGGCCAGACCAACTACGCGGCCTCCAAGGCTGGCCTGCACGGCTTTACCATGGCGCTGGCGCGTGAACTGGCGCGCAAGGGCGTCACCGTCAACTCGATCGCCCCCGGCTACTGTCGAACGCCGATGGTCGAAGCCATTCCGCAAGCGATTCGCGACCAGATCATCAGCCAGATTCCGGTCGGCCGCATCGGCGAACCCAGCGACATTGCGCGTGCCGTGGAGTTTCTGACCGCCGATGCCGCCGGCTATCTGACCGGCGTTCTGCTGCCGGTCAATGGCGGCGGTTTCATGAGTTTTTGAGCCGGCGCCGCTGGCGAAACGTTTTATCGTGGTCAAAGCCAGGCAAACCGGCAATAATCCCCCCCTGTCGAGTTCGGAAAACCTCATGATCGAGTTTGGACATTGCACCCACGTCGGCCTACGCCGCGAGCACAACGAAGACACCTACTATGCCGACGCCGAGCTCGGCCTGTGGTTGGTCGCCGACGGCATGGGCGGCCACGAGAACGGCGAAGTCGCCAGCGCGATTGCCCGCGACACGCTGATTCGTGAAACCCAATCCGGACAAACCCTGGTGCGGGCGATCCAGATCGCCGATGAAGAAATCATCAAACTCTCCTCGAATCGTCCGCAAGCCTTGCCGATGGGCACCACCATCGCCGCCCTGCGGGTGCCGAACGAAGACGAATTCGAAGTCGCCTGGGTCGGCGACAGCCGCGCCTATGCCATGGAAGATGGCGTGCTCAAGCAAATTTCCCACGACCATTCTTATGTGCGCGAGTTGATCGAACAGGGCGCGATCACCCCCGAACAGGCGCGTTCGCATCCGCACCGCAACGTCGTCACCCAAGCACTCGGCGTCACCGATCCACAAAGCCTGCGCGTCGAAAGCCTGAAAGGCAAAATGTCGCCCGGCACGCAGATCTTGCTATGCAGCGACGGTCTCACCGAAGAAGTCGATGACAGCCACATCGGCCAGATCCTGCAACGCACCGACCTCTCGGTGCAAGAATGCGTCGATCACCTGATCGTCGCCGCGCTCGACGGCGGCGGCTCCGACAACGTCACCGCCATCCTGCTGCGTCGCAAATAGCAAACCCCGAGAATCGCCTAGCGTCAGTGGTGGGCGCTTGAAAAACCCAGGCGGTCCAGAAAACAACGACATCCAACTTGCCGCGCAAGCAGACGCCGAACCGATCTTTCCATCAGCCGCTGCGAGATCAAGCCACGCAGCGCCACGCAATTTGATCGTAGGTGCGCCGCTGTAAACCGCCATGGGAACAACCGGTGGCGGTTGCCCCAAAACTTGGAGTCCACCCGTGCAATTGCGCCAAGCCAAACCAGCCGATGTGCCGGCCATGCATGAAGTGCGGCTCGCGGTTCGGGAGAACACGCTGTCTGACCCCAATCGCATCACCGCGGCAAACTATGCCGATGCGCTCAATGCACTGGGGCGCACCTGGGTGGTAGAGACGGAAGGAAAAGTTGCGGCATTTGCTTCTGGTTACAGAACCGGGAGCATCTGGGCGCTGTTCGTTCATCCCGACTACCAGCGCCGCGGCTATGGCAAGGCGCTTCACGACACGGTGGTTACTTGGCTTTGGTCACTGGGTCACCAGCGCATTTGGTTATCCACCGCTCCTGGCACTCGCGCGGAGCATTTCTACGTCACTCAAGGGTGGCGGCACTGCGGCACGGTTTTGGGCGGTGACATTCGACTTGAACTCGATAACGCCTGATGCTGCATGCAAG
>PEUI01000275.1:9292-9859 GCA_002785585.1 Lysobacterales bacterium CG02_land_8_20_14_3_00_62_12 | reverse complement strand
TTCACTTACACGATCAGCGATGGTCGTGGTGGTACCGCCAGCGCGCAGGTGAACATCACGCCCACCGTCCCGATCAATAACCCGCCGATTGCCAACGCCGACAACGCGAGTACCACCACGGGCGGATCGGTAGCGATCAATGTGTTGGTCAATGACTCCGATCCGGATGGCGACCCGCTCAACGTCATCAGCGTCACCTCGCCCCCATTCGGCTCAGCAACGATCAACCCGGATAACAGCATCACCTATTCGAATATCATGAATCTTGGTACCGACACTTTCACCTACACCATCAGCGATGGCCGTGGCGGCACCGCCAGTGCCACCGTCACTGTCACCATACTGTAATTGGCGCGGCAGTGTTGCTACCCAAAGTGGAGTTCAGGCGACCTGCGGACCCCATCGCACCGGTAGTGCGATACCGTCGACTGCCGCGTGTTCGGTCCGCAATATTTAGTAGTTGTGTCTAACGCAACCGAGCGCGAATGAATGAACGACTGCGCTTGCCATGGGTGCAGGCGAGGATAACGACTGCTTCGCCCTCGACGACGAACCAGAGCAAGTAGG
>PEUI01000275.1:0-9236 GCA_002785585.1 Lysobacterales bacterium CG02_land_8_20_14_3_00_62_12 | reverse complement strand
GGGAAAGCGGCGCAACACCACGCGTCTGATCGGGCCATAGATTTTTTGGTGGCTAAGCGGCGTGCGTTCAAGCTGCCGCAGAGTATGCCCAAACTCATCGCTAAAGGACCTGCCAATCCCCGACTGTCGCAACTCATACCACGTCTGTGCTTCGACTGCGTCCAGCTCAGCTTGGCGACGGACGTAGACGCGGTAACTCAAGGCAGACTGCGTCGCATGCGGGCTTGCACCTCACGCCAAGGGCTTTGATCGTTTGGGTTGTTCTGGAAATCAGCTAAGCGTGAATGAAGCAGTTGCTTTTCTTCATCCGTTACCGGCGCGTCTTCCGGCGTTAGGGTTTCCCAAACGACGCCCAAGAGCTCAATGCGGTCGCCGACACTAAGGGTCTTGACCTGGGATAGTAAGCTGGCTTCGATCATGTGCGGAGCATAGCGGCTTGATTCAACTGCGCAAGGACTGCTCGCGAACGCGATGGATTTCGTCGCGGACGCGGGCCGCGTCTTCGAACTCCAGATTCTGCGCGTGCAGGTACATCTGGCTCTCCATTCGCTTGATGGTGGCGGCCAGTTGTGCCGCCGTCAGCGCCGAATAATCCGCCATTGGTTCGGCGGCGCGCGATGACTGGCCACGGCCACCGCGTTTGCCGGTGCTGCTGCTGCCCGCATCGTTGGCGGCCTCGCGCGCGCCGGCCATCACGTCGGTGATTTTCGACTCAATCGAGCGCGGCGTGATCGCGTGCAACCGGTTGAACTCGACTTGCTTGGCGCGGCGGCGATCGGTTTCATCGATCGCGGCGCGCATCGATCGGGTGATGGTTTCGGCGTAGAGAATGGCTTTGCCGCGCAGGTTGCGAGCGGCGCGGCCGATGGTCTGGATCAGCGATCCGGTCGACCGCAGAAAGCCTTCCTTGTCGGCATCGAGGATCGCCACCAGCGACACTTCCGGCATATCCAGGCCTTCGCGTAGCAAGTTGATGCCGACCAATACATCAAACTTACCAAGGCGCAGATCGCGAATGATCTCGGTGCGCTCCACGGTTTCAATGTCTGAATGCAGATAGCGCACGCGGACCCCGGCTTCTTCGAGATATTCGGTCAGGTTCTCGGCCATGCGTTTGGTCAGCGTGGTTACCAGCACCCGATCGCCGATCGCCGTGCGCAGCCCAATTTCGCTCAGCAGATCATCGACCTGGGTGCGCACCGGGCGCACTTCGACTTCTGGGTCGATCAGGCCGGTCGGCCGCACCACTTGTTCGACCACTTGGTCGCCGGAGCGGTTGAGTTCGTATTCGCGCGGCGTCGCCGAAACGTAAATGGTGCGCGGCGCGCGGGTCTCGAACTCCTCGAACTTCAGCGGCCGATTGTCCAGCGCCGAAGGCAGCCGAAAGCCAAACTCGACCAGGGTTTCCTTGCGCGAACGATCACCGCGGTACATGCCGCCGATCTGCGGCACGGTGACGTGCGACTCATCCAGCACCAGCAAGGCATCGGCCGGCAAATAGTCGAACAGCGTCGGCGGTGCTTCGCCCGGCGCACGCGCGGTGAGGTGGCGCGAATAGTTCTCGACCCCCTGGCAATAGCCGATCTCGGCCATCATCTCCAGATCGTACTGGGTGCGTTGCGAGATGCGCTGCGCCTCCAGCAGTTTGTTGGCCGCGTAGAGTTGTTCCAGCCGCTCGGCGAGCTCGGTCTTGATCGTCTGAATGGCTTCCAGCACGGTGCGCCGCGTGGTGACGTAGTGCGATTTCGGATACACCGTGAAGCGCGGCAATTTGCCCAGAACGTGACCGGTCAGCGGATCAAACTGGCTGATCGATTCGATCTCGCCATCGAACAACTCGATGCGGATCGCGGTGCTCTCGGACTCGGCCGGAAACACATCCACCACTTCGCCACGCACCCGATAACTGGCACGGCGCAACTCGGTATCGCCGCGCGTGTATTGCAGGTCGGTCAGCCGTCGCAGCAGTTCGCGTTGATCGATTTTCTCGCCCGGCACCAGCTGCATCACCATCTTGAAGTGCTCGTTGGGATCGCCCAAACCATAGATCGCCGACACCGTGGCGACGATGATCACGTCGCGACGTTCCAGCAGCGCCTTGGTCGCCGACAACCGCATTTGCTCGATGTGCTCGTTGATCGCCGCGTCTTTCTCGATAAACGTGTCGGTGCTCGGAACGTAGGCCTCCGGCTGGTAGTAGTCGTAATAGGAAACGAAGTACTCCACCGCGTTGCTCGGAAAAAACTCCTTGAATTCGCCATAGAGCTGGGCCGCCAAGGTCTTGTTCGGCGCCATCACCAAGGTCGGCGCCTGGGTGGCGGCAATCACATTGGCGATGGTGAAAGTTTTGCCGGAGCCGGTGACGCCGAGCAGGGTTTGATGCGCCAGCCCGGCCTGAAAGCCTTCGATCAGGCGCGCGATCGCCGCTGGCTGGTCACCGGCAGGCGCGTACGGAGATACCAGTTGAAACGGCTCACTCACACCATCACCCGGACTAAAAAGCCAAGCGCCCACGATAGTGCAGGGCACGGTGAAAGTCTGCGGTTGATCCCGGATATTTCCTAGCGTCAATTCAGACCTTGGCGGAAGCGGCAGTGCGCTCGTTGAAGGCACATTGAAGCCCCCAACCCATGGAGCTTTCTCATGCCCCCGATGATCCGCACCAAAACCCGTGGCTTTACCCTGATTGAACTGCTGGTGATCGTTGCCGTGATCGGCATCTTGCTGGCGATTGCGCTGCCCGCCTTCTCCGGCGCCTTCGGTCGCACCGATCGCCAACGCGTGCTCAATGCGCTGCAGGTGGCCATTCTCAATGCGCGCAGTGCGGCAATGAATGCCGACGCCGATACCATCCTGTGTGCCAGCAGCGATGGCAGCACCTGCTCGAATAGCACGGCCTGGCACGGTGGCTGGATCGTTGGTATCGATGGCAACAACGACAACCGCATCGGCCCGCCGGAAGCCATCGTTGATCGCCAGATCGCCTTCCCGCAACCGATCCACATGTTCAGCACCAGCGGCCGCACCCGCCTGCAATTTCAACCCTACGGCGGCAACGGCGGCAGCAACGTCACCTTCACCCTGTGCGAACGCGGCCATCGCGCCAGTGCCTACGTACTCAACAACAACAGCCAATTCCACGAAGTCACACCCAAACCCGCCGCCAGCCTGGCCGCCTGTGCAGGCTTGTAAGTCCGGGCCAGAAGACAGAAGACAGAAGACAGAAGACAGAGGACAGAGGACAGAGGACAGAGGACGGAGGACGGAGGACGGAGGACGGAGAAAAGTCGTCCCTGCCGAAGGTCGCGACGCTGGTTGGCGCTGCCACCAGAAACTCGCGCTTCGGCGGGTCAGGCCTGCTTCGCCGCAGCCCAAAAGATTCAGTTCTATTGACAGCAGCACTGGCGCCCTAGACAATGCGCGGCTCCACCATTCCCCGATAGCTCAGCTGGTAGAGCAACGGACTGTTAATCCGTGTGTCGCTGGTTCGAATCCAGCTCGGGGAGCCAGATCAACGACTGGACTGCGGGCATGCGCCGGATTCACCGGAAGCACATTGCCCCCGCTACTCACCCATCACCAGCCTTTGGATTTGCTCTGTGCCGCTGGCGCCAAGGTGATGACCAAGGCACAGCCCACGGCTTCGGCATAGCGGCGCAGGGTGGCGATCGACGGCGCATGTTTGCGGCTGCCTGCGCTGGATTCCAATCGCGCCACCGATGCCTGCGCAATGCCCATACTCGCGGCCACATCGGCTTGGGTCATCATGGCTTGCTGGCGTGCGCGCACCAGCTCGGCGAGGGTTTCGAACTCGTCGGCCAGTGCCGCGTAGGCTTTGCGGAAGGCCGGATTCTGCGACCAACGTTGGCGAGTGGCGTCGATATTCAAGGCGACCGGCTGGTAGCGTTCGCGTGTCATGGGCTTACCTCTGGTTGGCGGGCGCGTGCAATTTCGAGTGCGCGCGCAGGTGTCTGTTCGGTTTTCTTGATGATCGCGTGCAGAATCACCATGCGATGGTCTGTCACAGTGCAAAAAAATGCGCGGCCGATACCTTCGCGGCCCTTGGCACGAATCTCGAACAGCCCCGCGTCCAAGTCTCGCGTGTGCGGTAGGCCGATATCTGGCCCGGCACTGGCCATCACTTCGGCAACGCGCAAGAAGCCGGCGCGAATGCCCACTGGCCAACACTCGATTTGGGCTTCCACTCGACGGCTGAAATAGATCAATTGCCAGGTCGGCAAAATAGCATCCTTGTTATGATGCGGAAAGTTTTTATTCCTAATTATTTCCGTGGCCGTGAGCGAAGCTTTCGAGGCTGGATCGATGACTGGGCTACGCGCCCATTGCCTGTTGCGCGGCTCGCGCCAGAAACCCGCTGCGGCTTTCCCCATGCGCGCTGGCGTAGGCGTCCACTCGGTGCAGCAGCCGACGCGGCATGGTGATGTTGATTTTTTCGGCCTTGCCCTGGTATCGGCTCAGGTCAACATCGACAACGGCCCAAACCCCGCCCGCGTGATCGGGATTGGCCTGGTGCTCGGCGATGGGACGCGCCACGGGAAGCTCCTGGCCTTGCTCGGCCAATCCCTCGGCGTGCAGGTCGATGGCCTCACGCGCGCTTTCCAGCGCATCGTCGAAGGTGTCGCCGGCCGAGAAACATCCGGCTAGATCGGGAACGGTTACGCCGTAGCGGATGCCGTCGTTGGTGTGCAGTACGATTGGATAGCGCATGGTGGTCTCCGGTTACTTCCAGCCCGCTTGTTTGCGGATGCTGTTGAGGGTGCCCTTGGGGATGTCTTGGTAGGGGTGTTTGATGGTCACCAAACCCGGTTTGGTCGGATGCTTGAACTGGTGGTGCGAGCCTTTGACGCGCGCCAGAACCCATCCGTCCGCTTCGAGTTGCTTGATGACATCGCCGCTGTTCATGGTGGGTATCATACCTACCGCAGGGGAGCCGTCAACACCATAACCACCGGCTTAGGCGTTGCGCAGAAATAACTTGCGCAGATTGCGCAGGACTTTCGTTCGCCTGCAAGGCGCACAAAGCGGAGCATAGTCGGACTATGTGACGCTTTGTGCAACGACGCAGGCGGGCGATAAAGACCAGCAAGATGGGCAAGTTATTTCTGCGCGACGCCTTAGGCCACAGAAAGCCCGCAGGGTGGCCGACAGCAGTCGGCCAAGCGCCATCACGCACAGGGAGGTGCGATGCCAGCAGGACGCCGTCGTGGGGTGGCTATTGCGCTGACGCTGGTTGGTGTGCGCCGGTCGCGCGGTGCGGTTCGTCGTGCCGGGATTCGGGTCGCGGACTGCCAGCAAGCCAAACATCGAAACCTATTGCTTTGCGGCCGGCGCAACATAGCCCGGCGGCGGTGCGGCGCCTTGGCCGAAGAGAAACGCTTCGAGCGCGGCACGCAGCAGGGCGCGGGCTTTGGGATCGATCGGCGAGAGTCGGTTTTCGTTGATCAGCATGGTTTGCTGGGCCAACCATTCGGCCCAGGCTTGCGCCGAGACCGAGGCCAGGATGCGTTGGCCAAGTTCGCCGGGCATCGGCGCGAACGCCAGTGCCGGCAGGGTTTGCTGGAGACGGGCACAAAACACGGTGGCGGCCATCGGCGAGTGCTCCCGCGACCCGCGCGGCAGGTCGAACAAAGATGGTGGCCAGGGGCGGAATCGAACCGTCGACACGGGGATTTTCAGTCCCCTGCTCTACCAACTGAGCTACCTGGCCATAAGCTGCGCCTGCAAGTGCAGGGTCTGCGAGCCGGTCATTAGAGCGGTACCGCCAGCATTCGTCAAGACCGACCGTCGCATCGGCGGCAGCGCCGCAATCCTGAAATTTGTCGGCTCCGCGCCTGCGGCGCCTTGCGACGCCATGGATGGCGGAGGTACGAGCCCATGGATGGGCGAGGTAGGCCGCGTCTGGAACGAGTGGCCGAGAGCAATGCAGGAGCAATTGCCGAAGCCGACCTACGCCAGGCACGGCAGGCCGCGCCGAGACCGCTATAATCGCCACCCTTTCGCCTGCACCCCGACCGACCATGACCGGCAAGCTCTATATCAAGACCCACGGCTGCCAGATGAACGAGTACGACTCGGCGAAGATGCAAGACGTACTCACCGCTGCCCACGGCATGGTGTTGACCACCAACGAGGCCGAGGCCGATGTGATCTTGATCAACACCTGTTCGATCCGCGAAAAGGCGGAAGACAAGGTGTTTTCGCAACTCGGGCGTTGGCGCGAATTGAAGCTGGCCAAACCGGAACTGATTATTGGCGTCGGCGGCTGTGTCGCGGCGCAGGAAGGCGAGACCATCATCCAGCGCGCGCCATACGTGGACTTGGTGTTTGGCCCGCAGACCCTGCATCGGCTGCCGGCGATGATCGCGGCGCGCCGCGCCACCCAGCAACCGCAGGTGGATATCAGTTTCCCCGAAATCGAAAAGTTCGACCATTTGCCGGCGCCGCGCAAAGAAGGCGCCAGCGCGTTTGTGTCGGTGATCGAGGGTTGCAGCAAATATTGCTCGTTCTGCGTGGTTCCCTATACCCGTGGCGAAGAGGTCAGTCGTCCGTTCGATGATGTGATCGCCGAAGTGCTGGCGCTCGCCGATCAAGGGGTGCGCGAAATCAATCTGCTCGGGCAGACCGTCAACGCTTACCGCGGCGCCCTGGCCGATGGCGACAGCGCCGACCTGGCGTTGCTGATCGAGGCGATTGCCCAGATTCCTGGCATCGGCCGCATTCGTTTCACGACTTCGCATCCACTGGAGTTTTCGGATCGGTTGATCGACTGCTACGCGCGCGTGCCGAAGCTGGCCAACTATCTGCATTTGCCGGTGCAATCCGGCGCCGACCGTGTGCTGGCGGCGATGAAACGTGGCCACACCGCCATCGAATACAAGGCCCGCATCCGCAAGTTGCGGGCCGTGCGTCCGGACATCACCATCAGCTCGGATTTCATCGTCGGCTTTCCCGGCGAAACCGATCAGGATTTCGCCGCCACCCTGCAGCTGATCGACGACGTCGGCTTCGACCAGAGCTTCAGTTTCATTTACTCGCGCCGCCCCGGCACGCCGGCGGCCAATCTGGCCGATGCCACGCCGATCGCGACCAAGCAGGCCCGACTAAAGCAACTTCAAGACAAGCTCAACGCCAATTTCATGCGCATCAGCCAAGCCATGTTGGGCGGCGTGCAAACCGTGTTGGTCGAGGGCCCCAGCCGCAAAGATCCGCAGCAATTGTGCGGTCGTACCGAAAACAATCGCACGGTCAATTTTGCCGGCCCGAGCCAGTTGATCGGCCAATTTGCCGAAGTGGTCATCACCGAAGCCATCACCAACTCATTGCGCGGTCGTCTGGTCACCGGCCGAGCGGAAACCGGCCAAGTGGAAGCTGCCGCGGCGTAGTACTTTGGTACGCTACGCAAGCGCACCGCCCTGTTGCCAAACTGCCGACCTGTGATTTTGCCGGGCGCCATGGCATGGCTTTGTTGATCGTACTGGCGGCTCTCGCCTTCTTGATGATCGTCGCCTATCGCGGCCACAGCGTCATTCTGTTTGCGCCGGTGGCCGCCATGGGCGCGGTGCTTTTGTCCGATCCGACGCTGGTGGCACCGATGTTCAGCGGCCTGTTCATGGACAAAATGGCGGGTTTTCTGCGGCTGTATTTTCCGGTGTTTCTGCTCGGCGCGATCTTTGGCAAGCTGATTGAAATCTCCGGGTTCTCGCGCAGCATCGTCGCCGCGACCATCCGCGTGGTCGGCCCCGAACGCGCGATCCTGTCGATTGTGCTGGTCTGCGCGCTGCTCACCTACGGCGGGGTGTCGTTGTTTGTGGTGGTGTTCGCGGTCTACCCGTTCGCCGCCGAGTTGTTTCGTCGCAGCCAGATTCCGAAGCGGCTGATACCCGGCACGATCGCGCTCGGCGCGTTCACCTTCACCATGGACGCCCTGCCCGGCACGCCGCAGATCCAAAACCTCATTCCGACCACCTTTTTTGGCACCGATACCTGGGCCGCGCCTTGGCTCGGCAGCATTGGCGCCGGGTTTATTTTGATCGTCGGTCTGGTTTATCTGGGTGGGCGTCGGCGCAGCGCGCTGGCGGCCGGCGAAGGCTACGGCGACCACCCCGGCGAGCCGACGGCCGCAGCGAGCAGTGGCGAAACTCTGGTGCATCCCATGCTGGCGATCCTGCCGCTGCTGCTGGTGGGGGTTGGCAACCGTTGGCTGACCACGCTGATCCACGCGGGCTATGGCGAGCGCCATCAGTTCGTGCCGGCGGTGATGAATAGTCCGCCACCGGTGGTGCAGGAAATCGCCAAGGTTGCGGCGATCTGGGCGGTGCAGGGCGCGCTGTTGATCGGCATTGCCAGCGTCCTTGTCATCGCCTGGCGACCGGTACGCGCGCGGTTTGTGGAGGGCAGCAAGGCAGCGGTGGCCGGGGCCTTGCTGGCGGCCACCAACACCGCTTCGGAATATGGCTTTGGTGCCGTCATTGCCGCCCTGCCCGGCTTCTTGCTGCTGGCCAACACGTTGGCGGCGATTCCGAATCCACTGCTCAATGAAGCCATCACCGTTACCGCGCTGGCCGGGATTACCGGCTCGGCTTCGGGCGGCATGAGCATTGCCCTGGCGGCCATGGCGGAGACGTTTATGCGCAACGCCGATGCCGCCGGCATACCGGCCCAGGTATTGCATCGGGTCGCGGCGATGGCGTCGGGCGGCATGGACACGCTGCCACACAATGGCGCTGTCATCACCCTGTTGGCGGTGACCGGACTGTCGCACCGGCAGTCGTATCGCGACATTTTTGCCATCACCCTGATCAAGACCAGCGCCGTGTTGGTGGTGATCGCCGTGTTTTATCTGACCGCTTGGGTATAGCCTTCGGCTTTTCCGCAGTGGATGCTATCCCGATGTCGCTTGCAACCCGTCGCTGGCACGGCCTGATCGCACTATTCGGCGCCACCGCGGTGGCACTCGGCGCCTTCGGTGCGCATGCGCTGCGCTCGGTTCTGGACCCGGCCCACAGCGCGCTCTGGCACACCGCCGTCAGCTACCTGTTTTGGCATGTGCTCGCCGCCTGGCTCGCCGTGCAATCGAGCAGCCGCTTGGCGCAACCGGCGGTGGCGTTGTTCCTGCTCGGCAGCACGCTGTTCAGTGGCAGTCTGTTCGCCCTGGCGCTGGGCGCGCCGCACTGGCTCGGGACGATCACGCCGGTGGGTGGTTTGGCGTTGCTGGG
>PEUI01000162.1 GCA_002785585.1 Lysobacterales bacterium CG02_land_8_20_14_3_00_62_12 | reverse complement strand
TGGTAGACGCACTAGTTTCAGGTACTAGCGGGGCAACCCGTGGAGGTTCGAGTCCTCTCCCGGGCACCAACGCAAAAAGAAATGGCCCGCGCAAGCTGGCCTTTTTGTTTTGCCTTGGCACCTAACGGCAGCGCTTCGAGCGCATCCCCTGCTCACTTTCCCACGGCTGGATTGCTGCCCAAAGCCCACTTCATTTACCTCTACCGCTGCCCAAAATTATGCAGCTCTGCCAACATGCGCGCGTCCGATCAGGAGCTTGCCGTGGCGTTGCATCCCGATTTTCCGAAATCGCCTTATGCCGAACTGCTGCCTGACCAGCGCTGGTTTCCGGCGGCAGAAGAGCTGCGTAGCACCGCGTATGAAAAGCTGCTGCCGCCGCTGGTCGCCAACATTCGTGGTGAAGTCTCCGCGTGGCGGGCCGATAGTTATGCGGGGGCTTCGGAGACCTCGCGCGCACTGCTGAACTGGTGGTTCGAGACCGGGCATCTGAGCGAACCGGCCGATGGCAGGCTCTCGCCGTTCCATTACTACTTCGCCCAGCGTGAAGCGGTGGAGACGGTGATCTGGCTGCACGACGTGCGCAAGGTGCGCGACAAGTTCGATCTACTGCGTTTCGATGCCTCGGGTTCCGTTTCGACCAACATGTTCGACGAAGACTGGCCGCGTTACGTCGTGAAGATGGCAACCGGCGCGGGCAAAACCAAGGTGCTATCGCTGCTCATCGCCTGGAGCTTTTTTCACAAACTCTTTGAGCCTGACTCAACGCTCGCACGCAACTTTCTGCTGATTGCGCCGAATATCATCGTGCTCGACCGGCTGCGCGCCGACTTCGACGGACTGCGCATTTTCTTCAACGACCCCGTTCTCCCGGATAACGGCTACCAGGGTCACAACTGGCGCGACGACTTCCAGCTCACGCTGCATATTCAAGACGACGTGCGTGTGGTGCGAGAAACGGGCAACCTGTTTCTGACCAACATCCATCGCGTCTATCTCGGCGACGTGCGCGCTCCGTCGCTGGACGACGAAGATTTGCGCGATTACTTTCTCGATCCGTTCGGCCCCAAGCCGGTGGGCAAGACCACCGACAGCAAGACCGATCTCGGCGAGATCGTGCGCGAGATCGACGAGCTGGCCGTATTCAACGACGAAGCGCATCACGTCCATGACCCGAAAATGGCCTGGTTCAAAAGCATCCAGGACATTCATCATCGCCTGTTGCAAAAAGACCGACGCCTCACCTTGCAAGTGGACGTGACCGCCACGCCACGCCACAACAATGGCGCCATTTTCGTGCAGACCGTCTCCGACTACCCGCTGGTCGAGGCGATCCATCAGAATGTCGTCAAGCATCCGGTGCTGCCGGATACCGCCAGCCGCACCCGGCTGCAAGAGCACACCAGCGCAATCTTCACCGAACGCTACGAAGACTATTTGCAACTTGGCATTGAAGAGTGGCGCAAGAGCTATGCCGAGCACCAAGCGCTGGGCAAGAAAGCGGTGCTGTTCGTGATGGTGGACGACACCCGTAACTGCGACGAGGTCGGTGCCCATCTGGAGAAACTTTGCCCCGAGTTGCAAGGGGCGGTGCTGGTCATCCATACCAGGAACAACGGCGAAATCTCCGAGGCTGCCTCGGGCAAGCGCAAGGAAGAACTGGAAAAATTGCGCAAGGAAGCCAACGACATCGACACCTGGGAATCGCCGCACAAGGCCATCGTCTCGGTGCTGATGCTCAAGGAGGGCTGGGACGTGCGCAACGTCACCACCATCGTCGGTCTGCGCGCCTATGCGGCGCAGAGCAATATCCTTCCTGAGCAAACTTTGGGGCGGGGCCTGCGTCGCATGTACTTCGGGTCGGACATAGCGGAGACGGTATCGGTCATCGGCACGCCCGCGTTCATGGAATTTGTCGAGTCCATCCAGAGCGAAGGCGTTACCTTCGAACAGGTACCGATGGGAGCGGACACCGGGCGCAAGGATTCGCTGATTGTCGAGGTGGACACGCAGGCCGCCGACAAAGACATAGCCGCGCTGGACATCGCGCTGCCTCGGCTCACACGGCGCTTCAACCGAGAATACAAAGACCTCGACGCACTCGACCCCGCAAACTTCGGCAATGCCAAACTGCCACTCAAGCCCTTCACGCCGGAGCAAACGCGCGAGATCGTGTTCAAGACCATGCTCGAAGGCGAAGTGCATCACACCATCCAGCTCGACGGTACGGGTCCCGCCGATTACCGTTCCGTTGTTGGCTATTTTGCGCGCCAATTGTTGAGGGAGCTGCGCCTCGTTGGTGGCTACGACCTGCTTTATCCCAAGGTGAAGGCATTCATGGGCGGACATCTGTTCGCGTCGCCGCCTGTGAATCTCGAAGACCCGGTGGTGCTGCGCAATCTCTCCGAGCCGGAGGCCGGGAAAATATTGTTCGACGCATTCAAAACCGCCATCAACGCGCTCACCATCCAGGACCGTGGTGGCGTGCGGATCGAAGACCGCATCCGCCTGCGCGACACGCGGCCCTTCCGCACCGAGAACCGGCCCTACCTCGCGCCGAAAAAATCGCTGTTCAACAAAATCGTCGGCGAGCCCAACGCCGGTGGCTTCGAGCTGACCTTCGCCGGTTTTCTCGATGCTGCGCCGGACGTCGCATCGTTTGCCAAGAACTATCTTGCTGTCGGCTTCAAGATCGACTACGTCAAGGCCGATGGCGACCTCTCGAACTACCTGCCCGACTTCATGGTGAAGACCGCCGACGGCACGATCTGGATCGTCGAAACCAAAGGCCGCGAAGAACGCGACCTGCCGCAGAAGATGAACCGCCTGCGCCAGTGGTGTGAAGACGCAACCAGCGCGAGTCAAGCCGAGAGCGGACCGGTCTATCGTTTTGTGTATGTGGATCAGCCAGGTTTCGAGCGCAACCCACCTGGCAGCTTTTCCAGTCTTAAAGCGGCCTTCACCGATTTTCAGGAGCCATGATGATTCCTTTGACCGATCAGGAACTGGAAGATCTGCTCAACGAGCTCGAGTCGGATCGAGCCGAACGAAAAAAGGCTTGGGCGGGCGATGCGCCTGAAAAGGTCCGCCAAGCAGTGTGCGCCTTTGCCAACGACCTGCCGAACTACCAGCAACCCGGGGTTGTGTTTGTCGGCGCCATGGATGACGGTAGCCCCGCGGGTATCGAAGTCACGGATCAACTTCTGCTTACCCTCAGTGACATCAAGACCGATGGGAAAGTCATTCCGTTACCTACCCTGACCGTTTGCAAACGAACCCTCAAGGGCTCCGAAATGGCAGTGGTTTGCGTCTGGCCTGCGGACTCGCCGCCGGTACGATACGAAGGAGGTATCTGGATTCGCGTTGGGCCGCGCCGCGGGCAGGCTTCGGCACAGGACGAACGGATACTCAACGAAAAGCGCCGCTATCGCGACTTGCATTTCGAAGCGCATCCGGTATCCGCGGCAACTCTGGATGACCTCAGTCGTCCCATCTTCGAGCAGGAATATCTGCCCAGTGCCGTAGCGCCAGACGTTTTATTGGCCAACGAGCGGACTTATGAGCAGCGTCTCACTTCCTGCGGGATGGTGGTTGCGGCCGACGAACCAGTCCCGACCATTCTTGGACTGCTGGTCTGTGGCATATCGACCCGCACTTGGTTGCCTGGCAGCTACATCCAGTTCCTTCGAATTCGCGGCACGGTCCTCACCGACCCGGTTGTCGATGAAGCTGAAATTGATGGCACGATCAGCATGGTCATGCGTCGTTTGGACGAGAAACTGGCTGCCCACCTGAGTACAACAGTTGAGTTCTCCTCTCAGGATCGTGAGGTACGGACCAGCGCGTACCCAATAGCCGCTCTGCAACAGCTTGCGCGCAATGCGGTCATGCACCGAAACTACGAAGGAACCAACGCACCGGTTCGCGTTTATTGGTTTGATGATCGCATTGAAATCAGCAACCCCGGCGGACCTTATGGCAGCGTCACCGCAGAAAATTTCGGCAAACCCGGTCTTGCCGACTACCGCAATCCTCAACTCGCCGCCGCATTCAAAGTACTCGGGTATGCACAACGCTTCGGTGCGGGCATCGCTCTGGCTCGCCAATCGCTGCAAAAAAACGGGAACCCACCCCCCGAGTTCCAGACCGAACCGAATTTCGTCATCGCCATCATCAGGAAAGCGCCATGACAACGCCTGTTCTGACATTTTTCAACAACAAGGGCGGTGTCGGAAAAACATCCCTTGTCTTTCATTTGGCATGGATGTTTTCCGAGCTGGGCAAACGCGTGATCGCCATCGACCTGGACCCCCAAGCCAATCTCACCTCGGCCTTTCTTTCCGAAGACGATCTTGAAATGCTCTGGGACCCGGATGACAGCTCGCAGCGCGCCACGACGGTGTACCAATGCGTCCGACCACTGACGGAAGTCGGCGACATTCTCGAGCCGCAAACCCGGTGCATCAATCCTCGCCTGCACCTGGTGCCCGGTGATCTCGGCCTGGCAGGGTTCGAGGACTTCCTGTCACAGGAATGGCCAAACGGCCTGGGCTCTGGAAGCCTGTACCGACCATTCAGGCTGCTGACCGCGTTTTGGCAAGTCGCCCAAATGGCCGCAAACAAGCAAAACGCCGACATCATTCTGGCCGATGTCGGACCAAATCTCGGTGCAATCAACCGGTCTGCTTTGATTGGTAGCGATCATGTCGTCATTCCACTCGCCGCCGATTTGTTTTCGCTCCAGGGCTTGCGAAACCTGGGGCCAACCTTGCAAGCCTGGCGTGCCGACTGGAAAAAGCGAGTGGAAAACTGGGCGACACCAGCGTTCGAACTGCCTTCCGGCGCCATGCGCCCGGCGGGTTATATTCTGATGCAGCATAGCGAACGCTTGTCGCGCCCGGTGAAGGCATACAAGAAGTGGGCTGACCGAATTCCCTCCACCTATCGTGAAAACATTTTGCGGATGCCCGCCTCGCAACCCAGCACAGCCAACGATGGCAACTGTCTCGCCAAGCTGAAGCACTACCGCAGCCTGGTCCCGATGGCGCAAGAAGTTCGCAAGCC
>PEUI01000288.1 GCA_002785585.1 Lysobacterales bacterium CG02_land_8_20_14_3_00_62_12 | reverse complement strand
AGCACCAGCGGAATACGCTTGATCAATAGCCGATCCGGAGCCAGCCTGGTGAGTTCGATGCCGAGCGCGTGAAAGGCATCGGCAAACTGCTCGGCGGCATCGGCTTCGGCCGTGCTTACCGCCAACCGCATTGGCACCAGCAATTGTTGCGCCGGAATGGCGCCCAATGCCTGCTCCGCTTTGAGGCGTTCGTAAGTGATGCGTTCATGCGCCGCGTGCATGTCGACCAGAATCAGCCCTTGCGCGTTTTCCGCCAGCACATAAATGCCATGCAATTGGGCGATGGCAAAACCCAATGGCGGCGCGGTTTCCCGGGCGCTGTCGGCAACCGTCAACGCCGCCGTAACCGACCCCACCGATAACGCGCCGGGCAGCGCTGCGCTCGCAAGCAGCTCAGCCGGTGGCCGACCATAGACGGCCGCGTAGGCGCCCGCAGACTCGGCAGCGGCAAAGCGCAACGCGCCCTGCGACCGGGCATAAATCGGAGCCCCGGAAACGCCCAAAGCAGCTTCTGGCAACGACGCTGGCGGCACGATGGCAGCACCGGCGCGGGTCTGCGCCAGCGCTTCGTGCAAGGTGCGATAAAGAAAATCATGTACCAGTCGTGATTCGCGAAAACGCACTTCCGCCTTGGCCGGATGCACATTCACATCCACCTGCACCGGATCAAGCTCGAGAAACAACACAAAACTCGGGTGCCGACCATGGAACAACACGTCGGCATAGGCTTGCTTGATCGCGTGCGCCACTTGACGATCCCGCACCAGTCGCCGATTTACATAAAAAAATTGCCGGTCCGCCACCGCCCGTGACGCGGTCGGCAAACCCACCCATCCGCGCAACGCCAAGCCCGCGGCAACATGTTCGATCGCCAAACTCTGCACCAGAAATGCTTCTCCCATCACCGCCTCGATGCGCGCCTGTGGCACTTCCGTGCAAGCGTTGTCGCGAAACAACTCGCGGCCATTGTGCGCGAGCGTGAAGGCCACCTCCGGATACGCCAACGCCAGCGCCCGCACGCCCTCCTGAAGGCCACCTCCGGATACGCCAACGCCAGCGCCCGCACGCCCTCCT
>PEUI01000253.1 GCA_002785585.1 Lysobacterales bacterium CG02_land_8_20_14_3_00_62_12 | reverse complement strand
CTGTTCGGCATGATTGGCCTGGTGGGCTGGGTTGCCCGCCGGAAAATGGCGTAGCCAGCGCTTGCTTGAATCGATGATGGAACAACGGCAGCGACGCCGCTGTTCCATCATGTCAGCGGGTTCGGCACTTCCGAACGCTCGTTGTCTGCGTCAACATAGCGGCTTGCCCACCCACGATCGGAGCCGCCCATGACGATGCAATATCCCGAATTCATTTGGCACAACGGCGGCATCAAGCCGTGGCGCGACGCCACCGCGCATGTGATGAGCCACGCCATTCACTATGGTTCTTCGGTGTTCGAGGGCGTGCGTTCCTACGACACCCATCAGGGACCAGCGATTTTCCGCTTGCAGGATCACCTCAAGCGCATGTACGGATCGGCGCGGATTTACGAGTTGCCGATGCCTTACGACATCGCCCAACTCACCGCTGCCTGCCACCAGGTGCTGAACGCCAATCACTATGGCGAAGCCTATCTGCGACCGTTTGCGTTTCGCGGTCTGGGTGGGTTTGGTTTGAACGCGGATTGCCCGACGGAAACGTCGGTGGCAGCCTGGAAAATGGGCCAATACCTGGGGCACGACGTGGTCGCGACCGGCATCGACGCGATGGTGTCGAGCTGGAACCGGGTGGCACCGAACACGATTCCCGCCGGTGCCAAGGCCGGTGGCAATTATCTGTCTGGCCAATTGATCGCCCGCGAAGCGCGTCGGCTCGGCTTCGGCGAAGGCATCGCGCTGGCCAGCACCGGTCTGCTGTCGGAAGGCGCCGGCGAAAACATATTTCTGGTGTTCAACGGCAAGTTGCACACCACGCCGGTATCGGCGGCGCTGCTCAACGGCATTACCCGCGACACCCTGATCACGCTGGCGCGCGATCACGGCATCGAGGTGGTCGAACGCGACATGCCGCGCGAATACCTCTATCTGTGCGATGAGCTGTTCATGTGTGGCACCGCAGCGGAGATCACGCCGATCAAGTCGGTGGATGGCAAAGCCGTGGGCAGCGGCCAGCCCGGACCGCTGACCGGGCGCATCCAGGAACTGTTCTTCGGTTTGTTCAAGGGCACCACGCCGGATCGCTACCATTGGCTGGAGCCGCTGCGCGACGTCTAAGGCGAAAGGCCACGCCGATGGTGGCGCGCTGAAACCGCTAGCCGCTACGCTAGAATGCGCGCCCACTCCGCCGTTGGCGGGCGTGTCTGGCGCTGACGCCGGCACGACTTTCTACTCTCCGAGGATACTTATGTCGAACCCACTACTGGCCCGCTTGGGGCTGTCTGCAACCAATTCGGGCACCTATCTGGGACAGGGCGAATGGTCCACGACCGCAGACGCGGGCGTGCTGGAATCGACCAATCCGGCCACCGGCGCGGTGATCGGACGGGTGCATGCTTCCAGCGAAGCCGATTACGAAATCCTGATCGGTCGGGCGCAACAGGCTTTTCAGATCTGGCGCAGCACACCGGCGCCCAAGCGTGGCGAGGCGATCCGTCTGTGTGGCCTGGCTTTGCGCCAGCACAAAGATGCGCTTGGCTCGCTGGTGTCGCTGGAGATGGGCAAGATCAAGGCCGAGGGCGATGGCGAAGTGCAGGAGATGATCGACATCGCCGATTTCGCCGTTGGCCAAAGTCGCATGCTCTACGGCTTAAGCATGCACTCGGAACGTCCCGGTCACCGGATGGCCGAGCAGTACCACCCGCTCGGCTTGGTGGGCGTAATCAGTGCGTTCAATTTCCCGGTGGCGGTGTGGGCCTGGAACAGTTTTCTGGCGGCCATTTGCGGCGACATCAGCATTTGGAAGCCGTCACCGAAAACGCCGTTGGTGGCACTCGCGGCCTTGCGCATTTGCAATGAAGTGCTGCACGCCAATGGTTTTCCGGATCTGTTTTTTCTGTTCAACGATGCCCGTAACGAACTTGCGCAGAAGTTTGTCGATGACCATCGCGTCGGGCTGATCTCATTTACCGGCTCGACCCGGGTCGGCCGCCTGGTCGGCGAACGCTGTGCGCAGCGATTGGGCCGCAGCTTGCTGGAACTCGGTGGCAACAACGCCATCATCGTCGATCAGAGTGCCGACCTGAAACTGGCCGTGCCGGCAATCGTGTTCGGCGCGGTGGGTACCGCGGGGCAGCGTTGCACCAGCACCCGACGACTGATCGTGCACGAGTCGCTGGTGGCGGAGCTGACCACTACCTTGGTCAAGGCCTACCAACAAATCGAAAGTCGCATCGGCGATCCCTTGCAGGACGGCGTGCTGATGGGCCCATTGATCGATCAGTCGGCAGTGGGCGGGTTTCTGGCCATGGTCGAGTCGGCCAAAGTCGCCGGTGGCAAGGTGCTGTGTGGTGGCCGGGCGCTCGCCGGTGCCGGCAATTTCGTCCAGCCAACGATTATCAGCGGCGTCAGCAATGCCGATGCCTGTGTGCAGACCGAGACCTTCGCGCCGATTCTCTACATGATGCCGTTCAAGACTTTCGATGAGGCCATCGCCATGCAAAATAACGTGCCGCAGGGCTTGTCGTCGTCGATTTTTACCAACGATATGCGCCATGCCGAACAATTTCTGTGCGCCAGTGGATCGGATTGCGGCATCGCCAATGTCAATATCGGTACCAGTGGCGCTGAAATCGGCGGCGCTTTCGGCGGCGAGAAAGAAACCGGCGGTGGTCGCGAATCGGGTTCCGATGCGTGGAAGGTGTATATGCGGCGGCAGACCAACACCATCAACTATTCGGACGCCATACCGCTGGCGCAGGGCATCAAGTTCGAGTTCTGATCGGGGCGCGCCGCCAGGCGGCGCGCTCGCCACCCGCGACGGCGGGTAATCGGTGGTCAATCAGCTACGCTAGTGGCAACTTCCGGAGCGGTCCCATGAGTACGCCAGCACCAAGTCCCGCAGCACCAAGTACCGCAGCACCAAGTCCCGCAGCACCAAGTACCGCAGCACCGCTGCAAAACCCACGTCCATCGTCAACCAGTGCCGTGGTCAGCCTGATCTTCGGGTTGCTGGCGTGGCTGCTGTTGCCGATCATCGGCGCCATCATTGCGGTGGTTTCTGGACACCTGGCGCGCGCCGAAATCCGTGCGGCGCAAGGTCGGCTCGATGGCGATGGTCTGGCCATTGCCGGACTGGTGCTGGGCTATCTGCAATTGGTGTTTGCGCTGTTGGTGATCGCGGCGATCTTCCTGTTTTTTGGCGGGCTCGCGTTTCTGTTGGCGATGGCGCACTAATGCGGCACAAGGCGTTTGTTGCTGCCGATCGGGGTGCCCTCCGCCAATGGCTAGTCGGCCTACGCTTTAGTCGTCGCCGAGCAAGTGGGCGAGGCGGCTGGCCAGTTCGCTGGGAAACCCACGTTGCGCGAGCCAGTTGGCGCGTTTGGCCCGTTCCTTGAAGCTGCTGGCGGGTTGATCGGCAAACTTGCGCTGGTACAACCGTTGCGCCAGCTGCTGCCAGTCCACCGCTTCGGCAGCAAGCGCCAGCTCGATTTGTTCGGTGCTGATGCCGTGGCTGTGCAACTCCATGCGGATGCGCAGTGGCCCGTAACCATCCTGACTGCGCTTGCGCACGATCATTCCGGCAAACCGGGGATCCGATTGCAAACGCGCTTGGGCGAGTTGCTCGACCGTGGCTTTGGCGGCGTCGGCGGTCACGCCCTTGGCGATCAGCTTGCGCTGCAATTCGCGTTGCGACTGTTCGCGCCGTGCCAGTAGCCCGATCGCTCGATCACGCGGACTGCTCGGTGGTGGCGGCGTTCTGACCATCGGCGGAGTTTGCCACATGCCAGCGGTTGCGGTGCTGACCATCCGTGGGAGAAGTTGCGCGCCGGGTTGGCTTCAGCAGCGGGCGCGCCGCTGGCGGAAATCGCGATCCGTTTGCGGCGCGGCGCCGATCCCTCCCCGCCTCGATGCCGACCAACGATTGGCCAGGGCGATCACTTTGCGGCGGGCGGGGCGAGCAATTCTTCCATGCTTCGCACCATGTTGGACCAGGTGTAGGGCGGCAAGCGATATTCCCAGCCACGAAAACGGGCGTTGAGGCTGCTGACTTCCTGCTGCAATTTTTGCATCCGTTCGAGCTTGTCCTTGGCGGCATCGCTGACCGCCAGCGGGGCGACTGGGGCGGTTGCTTCGCTGCCGCTGGCCGGCTGGTCGGCGCTGCTGCTGGCGGTGGCTGCTGTTTTATCAGTGGCGGCGGGTTGGCTGGCGAAAGCGGCTTCGGCGGCAGCGAAGTCTTTGACCGCCTGTTGCTGCTCACGCAAAATATTGGCTTCGGCAATGACCGGATCGAGGGTCGCGCTAAAACTGACCCAGTGGTGTTCGCCTTGATCGCGGCTGACGGCGTTGATGATGAGACCGTCAAAGGTCTGATAGCGGGCCGACTGCGGTGCGACCGCTTCGCTCAGGTTGTCGGCGCCGGCCTTGCGAACGTCGTCCAAGCGCAGCGAGGACAACACCGAGGCCAAAGCGTTGCCTTCAAACTCCGACTTCAACTGGCGTTGCTTGGGCACGCCTTCGATTTGGAAATTGGCTTCCATCGGCAGCGATTTGGCGGCGACCAAGGTCTGCCCGGCCTGGTGGATCTCGACGCGCTGGACGCGTGAAGACGGAATGTCGGCGAGGTTTTTTTGCAGCCATTGACTGGGTGACTTCTCCGGCACCAGGCTGCCTTTGGCGAGCCAGCTGCTGGCTTCGTCATTGCGTCGGACGAAGGTGCCACCGCCACCTTGGCCATTGAACGTGCCAATCAAGGTTTTGACGGGGCTTTTGAGCCCATCGAGCTCCAGGCGCACACCCAGGGCGGCAGTGCTGGCGACATCGCTGACGCCGAGCTTGCTGTACCAATCCGGATTGCTGGTCTTCGGCTCGATCAGCGTCGCGTCGGCCAACTGGATCAGAAACTCGCGCACTTTGTCGATGTCGGCGGCGTAGCCATCGCGTTCGGCCACGGCCCAGCCGGTAGCGTTCTTGTTGACGCTGACCAGGGTTTGGTTGCCGGCGCCAATGACGCGGAATCCAGTGATGTTGTTGATCGCTGCCTTCATGCCCGGCACCAGCGGGTTGCCGGTCGTTTCCAGGGTTTCCGGATGGCGCGCGGT
>PEUI01000382.1 GCA_002785585.1 Lysobacterales bacterium CG02_land_8_20_14_3_00_62_12 | reverse complement strand
AGAGCAGAGCAGAGCAGAGCAGAGCAGAGCAGAGCAGAGCCCCGCTCTCCCGGCCTCGCTCCCGCAAGCGGCAGAGAAGAGCAGCGCAGAGCCGCGGCCGGATGCGCGGTGCTGGCGAGTTCTGCGACACTGCGCCGATCATGTTGAACGCCTATTTGACCGACTTGCCGGAGGCGCTTTCGTCCTGGCTGCGGGCGCGGGTCGAGCGCTATCGGGCGCGATTGCGCGAAGTCGCCGGTGCGGACTTGCCGGAGGCCGCGTCGCTGCTGGCGGCTCAGGTGTTTTTGGCCAGCGATTTTGCGTTCGATGTTGCCGAACGTCGCCCCGCCGAGTTTGCTGCGGTGCTGCTCGATCCGGACGCGGCGCTGGATTGGCAGGATCAGCCGGAGGAATCTTCGCTGGCGTTTGCGGCGCGGCTGCGGCAATTTCGTCGGCTGTGCAGTGCCCGCTTGATCGTGCGCGATTTGGCGGCGCTGGATACGGTGGCGGCAACGCTGCACGGCGCCAACGCGCTGGCGCTGGTCTGCATTGCGGCGGCTTTGCGTCATGCCGAAGCCGAGCTCGCTGAACGCTTTGGTCGGCCGCGTTCGAGCCACGGCGTGGTGCAAAATCTGGTGGTGATCGGCATGGGCAAGCTCGGTGGGGCTGAGCTCAATTTTTCGTCGGATGTGGATTTGATTCTGGCCTTTGCCGAAGCCGGGCAAACCGATGGCCGACGGCCGCTGGATAACGAGGAATATTTTGCCCGATTGGGACAACGTCTGGCGCAGTTGCTGGGCGATGTCACCGCCGATGGCTTTGTGTTGCGCGTCGATTACCGCTTGCGTCCATTCGGCAGCGCCGGGCAGATTGCGTTGTCGTTCACCGCCATGGAGCAGTATTACCAGCGCGAAGGCCGCGACTGGGAACGCTATGCCTGGATCAAGGCGGCGGCGGTGGCTGGCGATGTCGATGCCGGTCGACAACTGATCGAGAATCTGCGGCCGTTCGTTTATCGGCGCTATCTGGATTTCACGGCGATCGAGGGGCTGCGCGATTTGAAGGGCCGCATCGATCAGGAAGTGGACCGCAAAGATCTGGCCGACAACCTGAAACTCGGCCCCGGGGGCATCCGCGAGTTGGAGTTTGCGGTGCAGTTGGCACAGTTGATTCGCGGTGGTCGCGAGGCCAGTTTGCGCGTCAGTGGATTCCTGCCCGCGCTGGCGGCGTTGGCGGCCAGTGGCGTGGTTGACGCCGACACGGCGCAGCAGTTGCACGGCCACTATGGTTTTTTGCGGCGCGTCGAAAATCGCGTGCAGATGTTGCGCGACGAACAGACCCACAGTCTGCCAACCGCGCCGACCGACCGGCTGCGGCTGGCGCTGACCTTGGGTTACGCCGACTTGCCGGCGTTGCAGGCGGCGATCGACGCAGTCCGCGCCGAAGTACAAGTTTTGTTTGCCGCAACACTGGATGGCGGCGGTCACCGCCCGCCATTGGATTTGGCGCGCGGTCCGAACTCTGACCAGGCGGCCCGTGGCCGCGAGTTGTCGCCGGAACCGACCGCGTCGGTACGTGCAGCCATCAACGCACTGCTGGCGGCGCTGCCGGTACGGCGGATGGACACACGCGGTCGCGAACGTTTCGAACGGGCCTTGCCGCTGCTGTTGCAGGCGGCCGCCGCGACGCCCGCGCCGGAAGCGGCGGCGCTCGGCTTGCTGCGGCTGTTGCACGCGATTGCTGGTCGGCCAAGTTATCTGGCGTTGCTGGCCGAACGTCGCGGCGCCCGCGAGCGGCTGGCCGATGTGTTCGCGCGCAGTGGGTTTCTCGCCGATCGGGTGATCGCCCATCCCTTGTTGCTGGATGATCTGCTCGATGCCCGGGTCGATGCCGAAGTGCTCAGCGATGCCGGTTTCAGTGCAATGTTGCAGCGGGCGTTGGCGCGGGTCAGCGCTGGTGATGCCGAGGCGGAGCTCGCCGCCATCCACGAAGCGCGACAAAGCGCGGTGTTTCGGACCGCGCTGGCCTGGCTCGATCGAGCAGAATCGGCGCTGGCGATCACCGCCAAGCTGGCGCGCATCGCGACGCTGGCGGTGCAACAGATTCTGCGCTGGGCCGAGCGCGATCTGGCGCGCCAACACGGCGCGTTTCCGGCCGGTTTGCTGGTCGTTGCCTACGGCAGTTTCGGTGGCGGCGAACTCGGCTTTGGTTCCGATTTGGATTTGGTTTTCTTGTTCGATCCGGCGTTGGCGGAGCAGCCCAGTCAGGGGCCGCGCGCGCTCGATGGTGGCCGCTATCTGGTGCGCCTGTCGCAACGCGTGCTGCATTGGTTGGCGACGCCGACCCACGCTGGCGCGTTGTATCCGGTGGATGTGCGGCTACGTCCGGATGGCGCCAAAGGACTGTTGGTGTCGCCGCTGGATGCGTTTCGTGATTACCAGTTGCAGCGCGCCTGGGTATGGGAACACCAGGCCTTGTTGCGTGCCCGGGCCGTGGCTGGGCCGGAGCCGCTGGCGACGGCGTTCGCGCGCGTGCGCCGCGAAGTTTTGCGGCAACCGCGCGAGCCACTGCGGGTGCGCCAGCAAGTGAGCCAGATGCGCGAGCGTTGGCGCCACGAACTGGATCGCAGCAGTGCCAGCCAATTTGACCTCAAGCAAGGCCGGGGCGGGCTGGTCGATATTGAGTTTCTGCTGCAAGGATTGGTGTTGATTAATGCCGCCGGGCAACCGGCGTTGCTGGATCGGGTCAACACCGCCGAGTTGATCGCGGGCTGTGCCGACGCCCAGCTACTCTCGGCCGCCGAGGCCGGTTGCCTGCAAACGGCGCACGCCGATTGGCTGGCGCGCTCGCTCGACTGCACCTTGAATGCGCAAGCCCGGGTGGTGGCGCGCACCGCCGAGAGCGACGCGCTGGCGACGGCGGTGTCGGCCATCATTGAACATCACGGTTTTGCCGAAACACCAACTTGAGCGTTACCGCGACTGGCTCAACAGCGGGCGCCGCCGATCCACGACTGGTTTGACCGCTCCCAGCATTGCCGCACTTGCGCGGCCAGGGCTGGGGTTTCGCGGAGTGGGATTTGCGCTTGGGGTGGGTCCGACCACGTTGACAGCAAGCCGCGCTCGCGCAGCGCGGCATCGAAGCGCGCCAGTTTGCCGCTCAGCCCATAGGCGGCATGGCTGATCACCGGCACCCCCAGTGCCAGCGCTTCCGAGAGCATGTTGACCGAGTCGGCGCTGACCACCACGCGGTCGGCGTTGGCGAGCCAAGGGGCAAACGGATTCTCGCCATCGCTGGCATCGATCCAGCAGCGGGCACCCAGGCTCGCCGACAGCGCCCTGAGTGGCGCGTGCAGCGCGCGCTGGCTGCGCCTAGACGCCAGCACCAACACGCTGCCGCCGTGCTCGGCGCGGGCCGCTGCCAACGACTGGAACAGGCGCTGCAAACTGGCCACATCCAGCCGTGCCTGACGATGCGAGCCGCCGATCAGCACGGTAGTAATCGGCCGGGCGAGTTCCGCCAACGCCGGTGCGTGGCGGCGGGCCGCGTCCAGCCAAGCGGCATCGATCGCGTTAAGTGCGCCCAGGCTGGTGAGCACGTTGGGCGCAGTCAGCGCGTCGTGCAGCGGGGCGATCACCAGGTCATAGGCGGCCGGGTCGATCCGTGGATCGAGAATCTGCACGGTAAACAGCGGCGCCTCCACCGTGCGCTTCAGCGCGCGCAATGCCAGCGCCGATTGGCGACCGCAGCCGATGGCGATGTCTGGCCAGGGCGGTACCAGCAGGGTTCGGCTCGCGATTGGCAGCGTGCTTAGTGCGTAGCGCAGCAGCCGTGGCGCCAGTGCTCGCCAAGGCTGCGGAAATCGAAGCGGCACATGCGTTGTCGCGCCGCCGAGCGCCAGCGCCAGCGCCGCCGCTTGCTGGCGGTTGCCGGCGGCCTGATCGGTCAGGGTCCAGATGCGGGGTTGAGTGGCGGCGGGCATGCGGGCTAGCGTAGCGAACCAGTGGGAATCATGGGTAAGCGCGTGAAATAGCTTGGGGTGAGCGCGGGTCGCAGGGTAGGTGCAACCCACTGCCGTGTGACATTTCCGAACGGTGGGTTGCACCCCATACGCCGAAAGATGGCGGATGCGCTGCGCTTATCCGCCCTACGCTGAAGCGGTTGGGATGGCCGGACTTCAAGCTATGCGCGATGGTTGTTGTGCCGGGTGCTTTGCCGATCTGCGGCCAATCGCGATAAGCTGGCAGCCATGAATCAGCCCCTGGCGTCTGCCGCACTCGATCAATTGTTTCTGGAGGCCCGAACGTTTTCGGCCAATCCCAATCCCTGGTTGGATCGGGCGGTGCCCGACGCGCTGTTGCAGCAGATCTGGGCGCTGGCGCGGATGGGGCCGACGGCGGCCAACATGTCGCCGATGCGGGTGGTGTTCGTGCGCTCGGCGGCGGCCAAGGCGCGGCTGCTGCCAACGCTCGATGAAGGCAACCGCGCCAAGACGATGGCCGCGCCGGTTACCGCCATCGTGGCGATGGACATGGCGTTTTACGAGCAGTTGCCCAAGCTCTATCCACACGCCGATGCGCGCAGTTGGTTTGCCCATTTGTCGGCCGCAGAGTTGTTGCCGGTGGCGCTGCGCAACGGCAGTTTGCAAGGCGCTTATCTGCTGCTGGCGGCGCGGGCGCTGGGTCTCGATTGTGGGCCGATGTCGGGGTTCAATAATGCCGCGCTCGATCAGGAGTTTTTTGCCGACAGCGCCCTGCGTTCCAATTTTCTGGTCAATCTGGGTTACGGTGATCGCCGTGGCTTGCATCCGCGCAGCCCGCGTCTCGATTTTGCTGAAGCCTGTCAAATTGTCTGAGCTCAAAACCCCATCCATTGCTTGAGGAGTTGCTGATGCGCCGCACGATCCTGTTTGCCCTGCCGTTGCTGTTCGTTGGCGTTGGTTCGCTTGCCGCCGAGCCGTATGCATTCGATACCAACCATACCCGCATCGCCTATTCGATCGACCACATGGGCTTGTCGCAGATGCACGGGGCGTTTCGCCAGTTCACCGGCGAGCTGCAGCTCGATGTCAAAGACCTGGCGGC